>CAMLJW010000243.1 GCA_946480485.1 uncultured Streptomyces sp.
TCGAAGAGGGCGGCTGCGGCCTCCTGCTGGTCGCCCCCTCTCACCCGGCGCTGGGGAAGCCGGCGCACCCCCGAAGGCAAGACGATCTGGACCGAGCCGGCGCTGGGCGAGGACTGAGCCACGGAGGAGGACTAATCCGCGGAGGAGAGGAAACCGGCCCGCCGCTCCCCTTCATTGCGGGCCTCACCCATAACCTCCCCAACCTCCGCCGCCGTACGGATCGCCGCCGTACGGATCGCCGCCGTACGGATCGCCGCCGTACGGATCACCGCCGTACGGATCGCCGCCGTATGCTTCGCCGCCGTACGGATCGCCGCCGTACCCGTCAGGCGCGGCGGAGCCGTCAGGCGCGGCGGAGCCGTCGGGCGCAGGGGAGCCGCAGTAGTAGCCGTAGCAAGGCGCGGCGGGGTCGGGCGCGGAGGTCGTCGGCGTCGGTTTCGGGGGCGATTTGGAGGGTGTGGGGGACGGCGTGGGCGTGGGAGGGGCGCTACGCCTCGGCTTCGGCGAGTCGGCGTCCTTGCGCGCGCTGATCCACTTCATCTGGGGCGAGTCCACCGAGGGGTCGATCAGCCAGTGCTGGGGCTCCTCGTCGTCACGGGACTTGAGGACGAGGGCCGACTCGCCCTCCGCCGAGGCGGGGGTCAGGGCCAGGTCCTGGCGTCCCAGCGGCACCAGACTGCCTTGGACGGTGAAGTCGAAGCGCAGGTCCCCGGTGTACCCCTGCGTCTCGCCCTCGCACGGGCCCAGACGGACCGAGGACGCCAGGCGGGAGTCGAGGCACAACTCGGTGGCGGCCAGGTTGCGCAGCAATCCGTCGCTCCCGTACGCCCATTGCTGCCGGGTCGAGGTGGTGCAGGTGGCGAGCACGGCCTCCGCCCCCTTGGTCACCTTGCCGCCGTCGACGTCGACACACAGTCCGCTCGCGGCGTTGCGCAGCCTGCCGCGCAGGGTGCCGGGCGACGAGTCGCCCGAGTCGGCCCTGGACGCTCCCGCACCGCGATCCTCCGGCGCCGTCCCGGCGCTCGTGCCGGACAGCGGCAGCCCGTCGTCCCCATCGCCGGCCCACAGGCCAAGCGGCACGACGACGCCTACGGTCACGGCGAGCACGGCGAGCACGGCCACGGTGAGGTTCCTCCGGCCGCGCGGGGAACCCCTTCGGGACTCCACGGGACGGTGGTCGAGGGGCATGAGTGTGCGCGAGGCTGCCCAAGGCCCGCCGCTCGTGCCGGAGTCCCAGGACCCGCCGCCCGGGTCCACGTCCCAGGGCCCGCCGCCCGGGTCCGCGTCCCAAGGACCGTCACCCTTCGCGGCAGCCCAGGATCCGCCGCCCTGCGGCGCAGCCCAGGACCCGCCGCCCTGCGCAGCGGCCCAGGACTCGCCGCCCTGCGCAGCGGCCCAGGACTCGCCGCCCTGCGCAGCGGCCCAGGGTTCGCGGTCGGGGGCTACGGGCACGACCGGGCCAGCGTGCCCGCGCCCGTCCTCGATCCGGGCACGGCGACCGGGCCGGGAGTCAAGATAGGCCTGTGCCCCCCATCCCAGTACCGCCTCGGCCAGCAGCACGGCCAGCCGATCTCCGACATGGTTCAACTGGTCGGCGGTGGACCGGCAGTGCTGGCACCGGTCCTTGTGCTGCTGCAGATCGGTGCAGATCCCGGCGCCACCTTTTCGGACCGACACGTCCAGGAGCCGGCTGTAGCGACCGCACTGCTGCTCGGGGGCGAGTTCGCGATGACCGTCCAGACAGCGCTCGCGCAAAAGCGCACGCGCTCGCTCCAGCTCCGCGGTCGCCTCCCCGGTGGTCAGACCGAGCAGTCCAGCCGGTATCGCGAGGTCCTCCGCCTCGACTTCCGCGTGCCACAGCAGGCATCGGGCGGTATCCGGCAACCGCTCGAACGCGCGGGACACCAGGAGCCTGTTCTCCGGCGGAAGAAGCCGTGCCACCACCCGGTCCCCGTCTTCGGGGCCGGACTGCAGTTCGGGGTGGAGCATGGCCCGTCGAATGTCCGCGTCCCATTCCGCCGCGATGCGACGCACGGTGACCAGCAGTCGGGGCCGCCATGCCACTGTCGGCCCGGTCGGCCGCGCGGACTCCCCGAGCCGGGTGAACGCGTCGGTGGTGAGCATTCCGGCGTACTGGGCGGCGTTCGTGCACAGCTGCGCATACGAGTAGACAGGCAGCCAGTGTTGCGACAGCAGCTCCCTCGTGGGATAGCGAGCGGGCCTGTCGCCGGAGTGTCTCCTCAGGCCGGCCGTGAGCTCCTCGTCCGTCGCATCGAAGTGTCGACCAGGGGAGTGGGAAATCGACGGGGTGGTATCGCTCACGTGCACTTTCCTCCAAGGCCGCGCGGAATCAGTCCGTACCACATGCCCGCCCGCCGAACCGCACCCTTGCACAGCGCACCGCTCCGATACAAGAGAAGACGCTCAACAACCGTTCTCAATACGGACGTTGGGGGTCATAAAGCGCAAGAGATTTTCATGGCGAGGCGATTCGAGATTCACTTCCAGAAGTTACCTGCGGCAAGTACCGCTCCGCCGTCCAGAGCGGGACGTGGACCCCAGAAACCTGTTGTCGGCGCGACGACGGCCGCGGGGCGGCGAGGCGGAGCACCTCGTGCACGCTGTCGGCCACGGAGTGCGCCACCGTTGAGAGCAGCGCCGGTGACCGCGCGACGAACCGCCCACGGCCGCCCACGGCGATCACGAGGTTCGCTGTCAGGGCCACGAGGCACGGTGACGCCTGTCCGGCGATTCGCTCGGGTCGACAGCTTATGGCTCACTTCGGCCGAATGCCCCGGTCGCGTGCCCTCATACGGGGTGATCGCGGAAATCGGGGAACCCCTGGCACCAGGGCACACCTCAGGAAGGAGATGCGTCATGAGCGACACCGACGGTAACCGCGCTTACGGAAGGAAGCCCTTCAAGCGCTCCAAGAGCCACTTCGCCGACCGCATCACGGCGGACGGACGGGGCGGCTGGCCGGTCGGGGCAGGGCTCTACCGCCTGGTCGTCAGCCGGGCCTGCCCCTGGGCGAGCCGCGCGGTGATCTCGCGGCGCCTGCTGGGGCTCGAGAACGCACTGTCGCTGGCCATCGCCGACCCCGTCCAGGACGACCGCAGCTGGCGGTTCACGCTGGATCCGGGCGGCCGCGACCCCGTGCTCGGCATCCGGTTCCTCAGCGAGGCGTACGACGCGCGGGAGTCAACGTATCCGGGCGGCGTCAGCGTGCCCGCGATCGTGGACGTTCCCAGCGGCCGTCTGGTCACCAACGACTACCAGCGGATCACCCTGGACCTGGCCACCGAGTGGGCGGCCCTGCACCGGGACGGGGCGCCCGACCTCTACCCCGCCCGGTTGCGCGGCGAGATCGACGAGGTCATGGCGGACGTGTACGAGGAGGTCAACAACGGGGTGTACCGGGCCGGGTTCGCCACCGACCAGGACACGTACGCCGAGGCCTGTCAGCGACTCTTCCGGCGGCTGGAGCTGCTCACGGAGCGGCTCGCCCACCGGCGCTACCTGGTCGGCGACACGATCACGGAGGCCGATATCCGGCTGTTCACCACGCTGGTCCGCTTCGACGCCGTCTACCACGGCCACTTCAAGTGCAATCGCTGGAAGTTGACGGAAAATCAGGTCCTGTGGGCGTACGTCCGTGACCTCTACCAGACGCCCGGCTTCGGGGACACCGTCGACTTCGACCACATCAAGCGGCACTACTACCAGGTCCACAAGGGCATCAACCCGACCGGCATCGTGCCGCTCGGCCCAGATCTGTCCGGCTGGCTGACACCTCACCACCGGGAGGAGCTCGGGGGCCGTCCGTTCGGCGACGGCACCCCGCCGGGGCCCGTACCCGAGGGCGAGGAGGTTCCGGCGACCGGCCGGCCATGAACCGCCCGCGGGCCGTCCGGCGGCAGGGGCGGCCGGGGTGGCGAAAAGCAGGGATGTGCCGTCCCGGAGATCGGAGACCAACGCTCTTTCGGCCACCGAGTTCGAAAGAATAGCCAAGGTCACGGAGGAGTCACGGAGGTCACGGCATAGATCATTTAGGATCGGGGCAGTCTCGAAGCGTAATCGAGTCAACTTTCGCTTCAAGAAGCTCAGTTCGAGTTTGGTGGGCATCACTTCCGATCGCCCGCTCGCAGGGTTGGGAAGCTCTGTGATCCGTCTCCAGGAGAGGACACGAATGCCACAGAACGTCAGGTTCGACCTTCAGTTCAGCACCCCGGTCAGCGAGCACCTCGAGTACGCCCGGTCACGGCATCTGCGCTGGGTGTGGGACCGGCGCCTGGTGCGCAGCCAGGCCGGATTCGAGGAGTACGTGTCCTGGGACCTGCCCCAGGCCGCTGCCCGCACATATCCTCATGCCTCGGCCGAGGACATGGTCATCCTCATGAACTGGTTCTCACTGGCCTTTCTGTTCGATGACCAGTTCGACACTGGACGGCCTGACCGCGCCGACCGCATAGCGGATGTCGCGCGGGAGCTCATCGTCACGCCACTGCGCCCCGTCGGCAGCACTCCCCGAGTGGACTGCCCGATCACGATGGCCTGGGCGGAGGTCTGGGCGCACCTTTCGGAGGGCATGTCGCTGGCGTGGCGGACGCGGTTCGCGGCTTCCTGGGGGCGGTTCCTCGTGGCGCACACCGAGGAGGTCGACCTGGCGGCCCGGGGCCTGGCGGGCACGCTCGGGCTTGAGGAGTACACCGCGTTCCGCCGCCGCACGGTCGGCATCCACCACAGCATCGATGCCGGTGAGCGCAGCCGTGGTTTCGAGGTCCCGGCGCAGGTGCAGGCCCATCCGCTGATGATCAGGATGCGAGATCTCGCCGCGGACACCATCGGGTTCATGAACGACATCCACTCCTTCGAGCGCGAGAAACGCAGAGGAGACGGACACAACCTGATAGCCGTCCTGCACCGTGAGCGCCGCTGTACCTGGGAGGAGGCGGCCGACGAGGCGTTCCGGATGACCACGGACTGCCTGAAGCAGTACCTGGAACGGGAGGCCGAGGTACCGCAGATGTGCGACGAGCTCGGCCTGGACGAGAACGAGCGGGACCAGGTACGGATGGGCGTCGAGGCCATCCAGCACTGGATCAACGGCAACTACGAATGGGCGCTGACCTCGGGCCGGTACGCCGCGGACAAGGAAAGCCCGGCCACCACCGCCGAGTTAGCGGGTCGGGGGTCGGTGGACGACCTGCTGACGGTCTGACGCCGGACGGCTTTCTCACCATGGACGCCCCAACACCGTTCCCCTCGGCCGGCCATCTCACGGGTGGCCGGCCGAACGGGCTGACTTCCGTCGGACTCCTGTACGGCTATACGGCGAACTCGACCGGAAGTCGGTCCAGTCGTGCCTCCCAGGTGGAGGCCGTCGACGTGAGTTCCTCGGGCGCCACCGCGAGGCGCAGGCCCGGCAGGCGGTGCAGCAGGACATCGACGGCCGTCTCGATGATGGCCTGACCGATGTTCTGCCCCGGGCACTCGTGCGGGCCGCCACTGAACGCGAGATGCGACTGGTTGCCGTGCACCGAGATACCGACGTCTGGCCGGATCTCCGGGTCGATGTTGCCCGCGTTCAGCCCGAGCACCAGCAGGTCGC
Organism: uncultured Streptomyces sp.; assembly: GCA_946480485.1. Next base: position 5,612 of record CAMLJW010000243.1, read on the forward strand.
CCTCCTGGAGGCGGTGTCCACCGAGTTCGAGGTCGGCGGCGGCGAACCGGCCCGGCAGGACGGCCAGCGGCGGGGTGTTCCACATCACCTCCTCGACGATCCCAGAGATGTTCAGCTGTCCGCTGACCAGCCCGGCGAGCCGGGTGGTGTCGGTGAGGACCAGTTGCAGCACCCGGGCCAGCAGGTTGCTGGTGGTGGTGTGCGCGGTGATCAGCACCAGTCGCAGGTGGCTGAGGATCTCGTCGTCGTCGAGGTCGGCGTGGTGCTCGAGCAGCCCGGTGGTGAAGTCGGAAGCGGGCTCCGCGCGCTTGCGTTCGGCGAGCTCTCCGAGGATCTGCATGATGCGATCGTTGTGCAGGAGGGCCTCCTCACCGCCCTTGAGCACCTGGGCGGAGGACTCCGCCAGCCGTCTGCCTTCCCCTTCCGCGAGCCCGAAGACCCTGGTGAGGACCAGCATCGGTAGATTCTCGGCGTACTGGTCCACGAGGTCGGCGCTGCCCGCGCCCGCGAACGCGTCGATCTGCTTGTTCGCGAAGTGCGTGACATGGCGACGTATTCCGCGGCTCGTCACGGCCTGCAGGTTGTCGGTGACCGCGCCGCGCAGCCTGCGGTGCGGCTCGCCGTCCTGGGACACACAGTCGGGCCGCCAGCCCACCATCGGCATCAGCGGTGAGGTGCTCTCGATGCGGCCCTCCTTCCACTCCCGCCAGATCCGCGCGTCCCGACTGAACTGACGGGGGTTGTCGAGCACCCGCCTGTTCTCCCGGTAGCCGAGCACCAGCCACGCGGGGATGTCGCCTTCGAGCAGTACCGGCGCGACGGGTCCGTGTTCCTTGCGCAGCCTGGCGTAGATGCCGTGCGGGTCGCTCGCCGCCTCGGGCCCGTACAGGCGGGTGCGTTCGTCTCCCCCGCCGTGTGCGACCGGGCAGCAGCGCGAGGTCTCGGGGCCGTTCAGGGGCTGATCGGTCATCGGGACTCCAGAGCGACGGCAGCGCGTTCCTTGAGATGGTGAATCAGGGCGATGAGTACGTCACGGCTGGATGCCCGGTCGCGGGCGTCGCAGGCCACGACCGGGGTGCGCGGGGCGATGTCCAGGGCGTCCCGGATCTCCTCGATCGGGTGGCTCTTGGAGTCGGGGAAGACGTTGAGGGCGATGACGAAGGGGACGTTCTGCCGCTCCATCTCCTCGATGGCCCGGAAGCTGGAGGCCAGCCGCCGGGTGTCGACCAGGACGACGGCGCCGAGCGCGCCCTTGAACAGGCCGTTCCACAGGAACCAGAACCGCTCCTGCCCCGGCGTCCCGAACAGGTACAGCATCAACTGCTCGTTGATGCCGATCTTGCCGAAGTCGAGGCTGACCGTGGTCTCCTGCTTGTCGGCCACCCCGATCAGGTTGTCGACGTCGGCGCTGGCCTGAGTCAGCGTCTCCTCGGTGGTGAGCGGCTTGATGTCGCTGACCGAGCGCACCATGGTGGTCTTTCCGGTGCCGAACCCACCGGCGATCATCACCTTCACCGAGCGGGCGCCGGCCGGCAGGGTGCCCCCGCCCGGGTGCGGGCCGGGTTGGTCAAAGCCTTTGAAGTCCACTGAGTACCTCCTCAAGGAGCGCGAGGTCGGGCCCGCGGCCGGCGGCGGACGCCGGGATCGGGTCACGGGCTTCGATGCGGCCTGCGTCCAGCAGATCGGCCAGGAGCACCGCGACAATGTTGAACGGCAGTTGGAGGTGGGCGCCGAGTTCGGCGACCGACAGCGGATCGCGGCAGCGCCGCAGGATCTCCTCGTGCTCGTGCTGCAGGCCCGGGACGGCAACGGCGCGAGAGATGACAAGGGTCGCCACGTCAAGGCTCGACGTCGAACCGCCCGGCCGGCTGCGGCCGCCTGTGAGGACGTAGTAGCGCTCGAGACCGGACGGGTCCGTGGACCGACGGGGACCACTCATCCAGAGTGCTCCTCCAGACGCGGAGTGGTGCCGAGGAGTTCACCCATCCTGCGGGCCAGATCCCTCATCTGATGGCCGAGCAGGCCCTGGTCGAGCCCTTCCTTGGCGAGGACTCCGAGGTACGTCTCCACGCCGGCCCGCACCACGAAGAGATGGCCGCCGTCGACCTCGATCATCGCAAGGCGCAGCTGCCCCGCGTACTTGGGGAACTGCCCGGCCACGGGTTGGGCCAGCGCCTGCAGGCCCGCCACCACAGCA
>CAMLJW010000244.1 GCA_946480485.1 uncultured Streptomyces sp.
TACCGGCTGGAGGTCTCTCGTGCGGAAGCTGGCCAGAGGATGGCCACAGCCCCTCGGTGACGTGGTCCGTGACCACAGCGACATGGTGATCGGGACCGTCGCGAGTCTCGGTACCGAGGACACCCCGCTCGTCGTGATGGCAGTGCCGGGCGGCACACCGCGCGTCACCAGTGCGCGCGACTTGCACTACTCGCCGAGCAGCACCGCCTGCCGTGGCCCGGCGGCACGTACACCGTCCGCACGGAAGCGGCGGCATGCACCTCTACTTCGTGGCCCCGGCGGGCGCGAAGCTGCGCAACACCGCCGGCACCCTCGGTTTGAAGATCGACACCCGCGCGGGCGGTGGCTACGTCGTGGGCTCAGGCAGCGCGGTGGGTGGCAAGGCCTACACGGTCGTCATTGATGCCGAAGTGGCGCCGCTGCCCGAGTGGCTGACGAAGCTCCTCACCCCTGCGCCGCTCCCACCACGCAGCCGTGTGACCATCCCTCTCACCGGCGACGAACGACGAGACGCCTACCTGACGGCGACCGTCGACTGCGACCCGCCCGCGTCTCCGGCGCCGGTGAGGGCAACCGCAACACCGCCCTCTACCAGGCGTCGGTAGCCCTTGGGCAGCTCGTCGCCGGACGCGAACTCAACGCGACGTACGTGTGCGAGCGGCTCGTTGCTGAGGCCGTCGGCATCGGCCTCGGCGAGGGCGACGCCCGCCGCACCATCGCTTCCGGTCTGCGCGCCGGAGCCCGTAGGCCGCGGAGCTTCGGGCGGAGGGATGCTGCATGAGCCTCAGCGTTCAGGAGACCTACCTCGGTTGGCGCGAGCTGCCGCACGCGACGGGCTGCACCCGCCCGTCGTGGACGGTCGACGTCCGCGAGGACGAGGGTTACCGCTCGTCGTACAGCGGCGTCCACACGACGCACGCGTGCCCGGACGAGGCCTGCGACCACGGCAGCCGCTTCCCGCGCGCGACCGTGCGCGTGGTCTGCACGTCCTGCCACGTGGCGCACGTGATCCGCGGCGAGAGCCACAGCAGCCACCACACGACGACGAAGGTCACCGGCTTCGGCGAGGCCCCGCGCAAGGTGGCGGGCTTGTTCCTGTGGCCGGGGGAGCCGTGGTTCGACGGCGAGCCGCACCAGTGGCTCGTGACGCGGCACAGGCCCGCGCGCATCCGGCCCACGGACGTGGTCGGCCGAATCCACGCGGGTGCGCGCCCGCTCGGCGCGCACCCTCCTCGGAGGTATCCAAGTGCTTACCTATGACGTCCGGATCTGGGGCATCCGCAGCCGGCCGAGCAAGAGCGCCCCGTTCCAGCTCCGCTGGAAGGTGGGCTCCGAGATCCACCAACAGCCCTTCACCACAAAGACATTGGCCGACGGTCGCCGCTCAGAACTCATGAGCGCCGTACGCGACGGCGAGCAGTTCGACACGGAGACCGGGCTCCCGGTCTCGGAGCTTCGCGCGCTCAACTCTCCGACCTGGTACGGGCACGCGTGTGCGTACGCCCTCATGAAGTGGCCGAAGGCCTCGGCCAAGCACAGGGTCGGGATCGCCGAGGCGCTGACGAACATCACGCCCGCGCTCATGACGACCAAGAAGGGAGCACCCGACCGGAAGGTACTTCGTCGCGCACTCCGTACATGGGCGTTCCAAATGGTCCGCGACGAGGAGGATGAGTGGGCGGTCCGCAAGGACGTGGGGGAGCCTTCGGAGGACATCGCGCGGCCCTAGCATGGGTCGCGAAACACTCCGTCAGGGCCAAGGACTTGACGCAGTCCGACACCTTGCGGCCCGCACTGGCGGCGATCTCCGTGAAGCTGAACGGCAAGCCTGCGGCGGACAACACCGTCAACCGCAAGCGCACCGTCCTTAGCAACGCACTCCGCTACGCGGTCGAGCGCGGTCTACTCGATGTCAATCCGCTGTCCCGGATCGACTGGTCTCCACCGCCAACGAACGATGAGGTCGACTTCCGATACGTCCCCGGCCCGAACTCGCCCGGGAGTTCCTGGAAGCCGTACGCACCCAAGGGCCGCGCGGAGAACGCCTTCACGCGTTCTTCGGTTGTCTCTACTACGCGGCCATGCGGCCGTCAGAAGTGGCAGATCTCCCTAAGCGGGACTGCAGTCTGCCGGAGGAGGGGGGTGAGCTCATCCTCGCGGGCAGCCGACCGGAGGTCGGCTCGGGCTGGATGGACGACGGGAAGTCGTACGAGGAGCGCGGGTTGAAGCGCCGAGCCCGGCGGACGACACGGCCGGTGCCCATCCCGCCCGTGCTCGTACGGATGCTGCGGCATCACATCGAGACGTACGGCACTGCGCCAGACGGACGGCTCTTTACCGCCGTCCGTGGGGGACGAGTCCGGTCGACCGAATACACGGAGATGTGGCAGGAGGCCCGAAGGAAGACCCTGGCCGAGGCGGACGTGGACACCCCCCTCGCCGACGTACCGTACTCCCTCCGGCGCGTGGGCATCTCACTGCGGATCAAAGCAGGCGTCGACCCGGTCGAGGTCGCCCGCCGGGCGGGTCACAGCCCGGCCGTCCTGTGGCGCTTCTACGCAAAGCTCCTACGCTGCCAACAGCAAGCGGCCAACGCCCTCATTGATGAGGCCCTAAAAGACTGAACAAGAGCGGTCGCGGCCGACCGGGCAGCCAACTGGCTTCTTATGGTGCGGTCGCCGTTACGTGAGCGGGCAGCTGGCGGGCCGACAGGCAGAACGGTCTGAGTAGGCTTGATCGCGAACGGTAGTTTTTGACTCCTGATGGAAGGCTGGAGCGACAGTGGCTAACCCTAACCCCTTTGCACCGCCGCCAGCGAACTCTGGTCAACCGTTATGGTCGCCGTTCGCAGGGGGGCGCCGTCATGGCCGCCGGCAGCGTTCATCCACGCGTCCTTGTCGCATACCCGGTGGTTCGTGAAGCTGTCGTCGGCGTTGGTGAACTTGACGGCCGTCATGTCGGTCCACTCAGGGTCAGCAGGCTGATGTCGTTCTGTGGGGCCTGGGCGTTGGCTTGCGTCAGGGCCAGGCTCAACGGCACAAAGTAGGAGACGTTCGGCCGCTGGAATTTCTCGCCGCAGAGGTCTTTCTTCGGATTCGTCGGGTCCGGAAAACCGACACCCCCCTTGAGGAGGCCGACCCCCTCGACCGTGGTCGCGTTCGGGTTGGGGTCGGTGAAGAGCGGCCCCCCGCTGTCACCGCCTTCTGCGCACACGTTGGTTTGGATCAAGTCGTCCTCGATGCCGCTAGTGAACATTCTCCTTACGGCCACCGCTGTCACCTCCCCACACGTGGTTTGTGTGGTAGCCCCCTGCTTGCACACCTGCATGCCAACAACCGGCTCACGCAACCCGGTTACCGGATAGGTCTTGTTGCCGAAGGCTTTCACCTGCCCCAGCGCATTGTCATTGAGGATTCCCCTTTTGTGGACGGCGACGACTCCCCAATCGGACTCAGAAGACGAGCGCTTCGCGTACTTGTACCCGACGCCGCTGGTAATGAGGCTGCTGTCCGTCTTGATGCGGAAATTGCTTCTGTCGGCGGGCTGAGTCTCGTCGAAGCAGTGGGCGACGGTGAGGAACCCGGTGGGTGTGGCCGGCCTCTTGTCGATGCGTACCGCAAAGCCCATGGTGCACACACGCCCGCGTTCTCTTCCTCCTCCTGCGCCGCCGGATATGCCTTCGAGATCACGGAGTTGGCCGTCTACGTGGTTTTCCACCTTCAGGGCGGTTCCCAGGTCCGGCAGTTTCACTTTTTTGTCGCTGAACACGTCCACCACGAGGGTGTTGGTGTCCGGGTTCACGCCGACGGAGAAGTCGAAGTCGGTGCGCTTGCCCAGGGTGGTTCTGAGCCGGGTGATGCGGTCGAACACCTCGTTGCGTCGTTGCAGCAGAGCCGGCGGAATGGCCGCGGCGGCCGCCTCGGCGGCCCGGGTGGTGGGGGTGCTGGGGGCTGCGGTGGAGGGGGTGGTGTCGACGGCGTTGCCGGCGGCGGCGACGGCGAGCAGGGTCAGCGTGCCGGCGACGGTGCCGATGGCCGCCGTACGGCACTGACGGCGGGTGCGTGCGTGCATGGAGGGTGTGCCCTTTGCGGGGTCGGGTTTTGAGGTCGGCGCGCGTCGCGGTCCGGAGGCTTTGGTGAAGCCCGCCTCGGCTCGGCTCTGTCCGGTTGCGGCCATGACCGCTTGGTCTGCGTCACCGCACCATCGGGTGAGCCTCGCGTGGGTGGCGATGACTCCTTCTCGAAATGACTCGTGTAAGAGTCGCGCGCGTGCAGAGCTGGATCGCCAGCTTTCCAGCTCTGGGCGACCAGTCTGTCCAGGGATCCCGTATGACCGCTAGAGGCAAATGTCCCTACCTGCCGGTAATGGCAGGCGGTTTGAGCGTCGCGGTTCGCTGGTCCGGTCGACGGAGAAGGGAGTTCCTCGGACAGGGTGCGGGCCCAGGGCGATTGCAAAGCCCCCGGGGTCTTGTGAGTGCGCAGGTCACAGCAGCGTGACGATGGTCGATGGACGCGCGACCACACGCAACGAAGCTCCGTTGCGGAGGTGACCTTGCCAAGTCGCCTGCGCCCAACGGAGCTTCGATGTGCCGTCAGTCTGCCACCGTCTGTCTGGTCAAGTCGCCCACCCGTCAGCACCGTTCGACGGGTCCGTTGGCCGATCGGCTGGCCACGCTGGCCGATCCGCGGTGCCGGCGCGGGAAGCGTCACCCCTTCGTGGCAGTACTGCTGATCGCATGCTCCGCTGTGGTGACCGGGGCGAGGAGCTTCGTGGCGATCGATGAGTGGGCCACCGAGGCCCCGCAGGACGTTCTGGCCCGGCTCGGTGCCCGCACCGCAACGGCCCTGGACGTGCGGGTCCCGCCCAGCGGCGCGACGATCCGCCGGGTCATCAAGGACACCTGCCCTGGCGGCCTGGCCGACCTCCTCGGCCACGACCCGGCCGGCACCGACACCCTCGCCCTGGACGGCAAGAGCGCCCGCGGCTCGCGCCTGGGCAGCACCCCGGCCGCGCATCTGCTGGCCGCGATGACCGGCACCGGGATGACCGTCACCCAGCTCAGGGTCCCGGAAAAGTCAGCCCGACCCGGTCGGCGACCTGGTGCAGCAGCACCACCCCGGCGTGACCGACCTGGCCTGGCGACGCCTCACCCAACTCCCGGCCCTCACCTGACGGCCGGTCACCACCCCGTCGACACAGAAGGAGAGCAGACCCGGGCCCGTGGAACCCGGCGCAGCCGCAGCGTCACGCGAAGGCCCCGTCTCTGATCGCGAGGGACAAACCGGGCACCCAGCCGAGACGATCACTGCCGACCGGACGCTGAAAGATCGAGGCCGGGGCGTGCTGGCCTGGCGGTTCGGCTCTGGGGCGTTCAGCAGGCAGTCGGCCGGGCGAGGACGAGGTCGGTGCTGGGCTTGTGGACGGTGGCTCGTTTCGCGGCCCGGTCTGAGACCAGGCCGCCGATCGCTGCCATTCCTCTGGGAGGTCCTGGCGTTGGCCGGTCCAGCGCTGCAGTGACCGCCACTGCTTCGGTTCGGCGATGGCGTGCCCGACCATGATCCGGCGTTGGGATTGGCGGTGCCGCGTGTCGGCGTAGAGGTTGCGCTCGCCGGGCCCGGCGTCCTGCCCGGGTTTCTTTGGCGGGGCGCTGACCTGGCCGGGGAAGTCGCGGGCCAGGCCGGTGTAGCCGGAGTCGACCTCGGCGCGGACGTTCGGGTGCAGTCGCAGCTGTTCCTCGATGCCCTCAGTACGGACCTGGGTGACGTCGTGCATCCGGCCGGGCCGAATGGCGCCGAGCCACAGGCATCGGCCCTGCCCGTCGCTGATCACCACGGCTTTCAGCGTGTTCTGCTTCTTCTTCCCCGAGATGTACGCCTTGCGACCGGGGCTGTGCGCCTTTGGGCGGCGGACCTGAACCTCGGTGCCGTCGATCCGCAGAGTGACCCCTTTGGCCTCGGCAAAGGCGAACACGTCATCCAGCGTCCGCAGGCGCACCCCGGAACCGTCCGGGACGGCGAACCCGCGGGCGGCCAGCAGGCCGCGGATCTCCCGCACGGCTCGGCCGATCGTGAACCGGCTGGTTTGGTGCAGCTCGGCCAGTGCCTGATACGGCAGTTGGAACCGCAGCACGACCAGCGTCGCTATGACCCGGTCGACGAACACGAGATCATGGCCTGGACCGGCGCCGGCCGCACGCAATCGGTCGTGGCCTCGGCGTTCGGACAGCGCACTTTCCCGCAGTGCCAACTACGGATCGGCCAACTCAGCGATCATTTCGGCCAGGTGCTGACGGGAGACGCCAGTGAAGACGGGCTGCGAGAGGGCCGCGCGGGTCCAACCAGGCGTAAGCACCTCGTCATGTTCGCGCGGCCCTGTGACAGCCCCGCAACCCCAACGCGCTTTCGCTCTCTTCGCTGCGACTGCCAGGGAGCCAGAGGGCTGATCGCGGGTATCAGCGCAGTGCGACCTCGCCTGCGTGGACGGTACCCATCACGCGCTCGACAGTCTCGTGGACTTCGCCGACCGGAGCCGCGTAGCCGATAGCGGCGCTCGCGGCATCCTCCCCGAGCATCCGGGTGACCACCCACGCGGCAAGATACTGCGATGCCAGGCAGCCGCCCGCCGTGGCGATGTTCCCCTCGGCGTAGAACGGCGCGTCCAGCACAGTGACGTCGCAGGCCTCGACATAGGGCCGGCTCGTCATGTCCGTGCAGGCCGGCATCCTGCCCAGCAACCCGAGCCGTGCGAGCACCAGCGCGCCGGAGCACTGCGAACCGATCAGCTGCCGCGACGGGTCGAGCGGCAGCATGGCGAGCATCCGGTCATCGGCGACCACGTCGCGCGTCTTCACCCCGCTGCCGATCAGCACGACGTCGGCCTCGGTGACGAACTCCATCGAACGCTGTCCGGTCACCTCGACTCCGTTCATCGACGTGACCACAGGCATAGGTGTCGTGATGAAGGCTTCCAAACCGTCTTTGCGGCACCGGTTGATCAACGCTGAGGCGATGAAGCTGTCGAGCTCGTTGAACCCGTCGAAGGTGACCACGGCTACCTGCATCACAACTCCCTGAGTATGGCGTCCGGGCATCCAGCCTCTCAGGTGCGCCGAGCCCGGGTAAGGGCCAAATCGGCGGCCGGTGGTGTACCTGCTCCCGCTCTCGCAGTTCCATGCCTCCAGCACCGACCTCGTCCACGGCCGACCGCCTGCTGAACGCCCCTGAGCCGAACCGCCAGGCCAGCACGCCCCGAGCTCAATCGTGCTCGTCCTCGTTACCGTGGTTGACCGCACGATGTGGCACGCGCCGCCAGGCACTATGCGGTGGTCGACTCATGGCCCCGGCCCTGTCCCTATGGGCGCGCGTCGGCGCAGCCCGCGCGGAGCGGGCCGGAGGCAGGAGCGTCGCGCGGAGCGGAGCCGGGAGTGCGCCCGGCGGAGCGAAGCGCAGCCAGTTTGAACCAGTAGAGAAAGTTGTAACTCAGTCAGCATCGTGGACACGTTAGACACCGCTCGTCGCAAAGATAGGGCAGCAATCTGCGAAACGTGACCCCGCATCGCTGGCCAGGCCTGTACGGGGCATCACCGGGCCCTCGGGCGTAGCCAGGCGACCTGGCTCATCTGGTAGGTTCGCCATCACTGAGTCGCCTACCCAGCCTGGCCACAAGTTGGCCACACGCACTGATCCACAGTGGGATTCGTTGGGACAGGGTGGGGCAGGCGAACGCGTAGAAGGGGCTGCCGATGTGCTCGGCAGCCCCTTCTACGTGCAGCTTTCCTAGCTGCGGAGACGGTGGGATTCGA
>CAMLJW010000245.1 GCA_946480485.1 uncultured Streptomyces sp.
ACGACCGTGCAGGCGATGCCCGCCTCGGCGAGAGCCTGGGCCTCTTCCATGCCCCGGCCGAAGACGAACGGGTCGCCGCCCTTCAGACGGACGACGGACTTTCCTTGTTGCGCATGCTCGATCAGCGCGTTGTTGATGGCCTCTTGGGCCATGAAACGTCCGTACGGGATCTTCGCCGCGTCGATCACCTCGACGTGCGGCGGAAGTTCGGCGAGCAGGTCACGCGGGCCCAGGCGGTCCGCGATGACCACGTCCGCCTCGGCGAGGAGGCGGCGGCCGCGGACCGTGATCAGGTCGGGGTCGCCGGGGCCGCCGCCGACCAGGGCGACGCCGGGGGTGCGTGTGCGGTGGTGGGGGGCTACGAGCGTGCCGTCACGAAGACCCTCGACGACCGCATCACGGATGGCCGCGGTGTGACGGGGGTCGCGGCCCCGGGCGTTGGTGGTGAGAACGGCCACGGTGACGCCCTCGCTGTGCCCGGTGGCGGGGGTCCAGGCCGTGGCAGCGTCGGCGTCGTCGGAGCGCACGCACCACACTCGGTGTGCCTCTGCCTCGGCCGAGGCGCGGGTGTTGGCGTCCGTGTCGCCGGTGGAGATCAGGGCGTACCAGGCGTTGGCGAGGTCGCCCTCCTGATACGCGCGCTTCTCCCAGGTGAGCTCGCCCGCGTCTGCCATCGCCTCCACGGAGGGGGTGGCCTGCGGGGATACGAGATGGATGTCCGCGCCTGCCGCGATCAGGGCCGGGAGGCGGCGCTGGGCCACCTGGCCGCCGCCGAGGACTACTACGCGGCGGCCGGTGAGGCGGAGGCCTACGGGGTAGGCGGGGTTTTCGGCCATGGCGGTTCGGCTCCTCGTACGGGGTGGTGCTGGGCGGCGGCTCTGTATGGCGTTGGTGTAACCCCTGACGTGCGGATTTTAGGGCGCGGGGGTGGTGGGTGGCTGAGGTGGGTGGGTTTTTCCTCCCCAGGCCCACCCCTTCCCGGAACCGCGGTGCTCCCGCGCCCGGTCTCCGACGGGTGGGTGGGCAGCATGGCCGGATGCGGGCCGTCGTTGGGTCTGTGCCTACTTTTCGGTTACCCCGGCCGAGTCGAACGTGGCTACTTCGTGCATGGCTCGGGCCGCGCTCTGGACCATGGGGAGGGCCAGGAGGGCACCGGTGCCCTCGCCGAGGCGGAGGTCGAGGTCGACGAGGGGGCGGAGGCCGAGTTTGTTGAGGGCGGCCACGTGGCCCGGTTCGGCGCTGCGGTGGCCGGCGATGCAGGCCGCGAGGACCTCGGGGGCGATGGCGCGGGCGACCAGGGCGGCGGCTCCGGCGCTGACCCCGTCCAGGATGACCGGCGTACGCAGGGACGCGCCGCCCAGCAACAGGCCGACCATCGCCGCGTGTTCGAGGCCGCCGACCGCGGCGAGGACGCCGAGGGGATCGGCCGGGTCCGGCTGGTGGAGTTCGATGGCGCGGCGCACGACCTCGGTCTTGCGGGCCAGCGTCTCGTCGTTGATGCCGGTGCCGCGACCGGTCACCTCGGAGGGGTCGGTGTCCGTGAAGACGGAGATGAGGGCGGCGGAAGCGGTGGTGTTCGCGATGCCCATCTCGCCTGTGATCAGGGCCTTGTTGCCCGCGGCCACCAGGTCGCGGGCCGTCTCGATGCCCACCTCGATGGCCGACCTGACCTCCTCGCGGGTCAGCGCGGGCCCGGTCGTCATGTCGGCGGTGCCCGCCCGGACCTTGCGCGGCAGCAGGCCGGGGGTCGCGGGCAGATCGGAGGCGACGCCCACGTCCACGACGCAGACCTCGGAGCCGACCTGGGTGGCGAAGGCGTTGGCGACCGCTCCCCCGCCCAGGATGTTGGCCACCATCTGGCCGGTGACCTCCTGCGGCCACGGGGTGACGCCCTGGGCGTGCACACCGTGGTCGCCCGCGAAGATCGCGACGGCGGCGGGCTCCGGGATCGGGGGCGGGCACATCCGGGACAGGCCCGACAGCTGGGCGGAGATGATCTCCAGCATGCCGAGGGCGCCCGCCGGCTTCGTCATGCGCTTCTGACGTTCCCACGCCTCGCCGAGCGCCTTGGCGTCCAGTGGGCGGATGTTGAAGACGGTCTCGGCGAGCAGGTCATGCGGCCCCTCGCCGGGCAGGGCGCGGCGGCCGTACGTCTCCTCGTGGACGACCCAGGACAGCGGGCGGCGCTTGGACCAGCCGGCCTGCATCAGCTCGGGCTCGTCCGGGAACTCGTCGACGTATCCGACGCAGAGGTAGGCCACGACCTCAAGGTGCTCGGGCAGGCCGAGGGCGCGGACCATCTCACGCTCGTCGAAGAAGCTGACCCAGCCGACGCCCAGGCCTTCGGCGCGGGCGGCGAGCCACAGGTTCTCGACGGCGAGCGCGGAGGAGTACGGGGCCATCTGCGGCTGCGTGTGACGGCCCAGGGTGTGGCGGCCGCCGCGGGTCGGGTCGGCGGTGACGACGATGTTCACCGGAGTGTCGAGGATGGCCTCGATCTTCAGTTCCTTGAACTGCTTCGCACGCCCCTTGGGCAACGACTTCGCGTACGCGTCGCGCTGGCGCATGGCCAGTTCGTGCATCGTGCGCCGGGTGTCGCCGGAGCGGATGACGACGAAGTCCCAGGGCTGGGAGTGGCCGACGGACGGCGCTGTATGGGCGGCCTCCAGAACGCGGAGCAGCACTTCGTGCGGGATGGGGTCGCCGCGGAAGCCGTTGCGGATGTCGCGGCGCTCGCGCATGACGCGCAGGACGGCCTCACGCTCGGCGTCGTCGTAGCCGGGCGCGGCGGTGCCGGCGGACTCACGTACTTCTGCCACGGCGGCCGTGCTCTCTTCCTGCTCGGCGGCCCGGATGTCCAGGTCCTCCGCGTGCTCGGCGACTTGGGGCCCCGGGTCCTCGACGGGAGACTCCGGTACGGCCGTCTCGGGTACGGCGGTCTCGGGTACGGCAGTTGCCTCCGCCTCGGGGGCGGGCTCGACCCCCCGGGTGGCGGACAGCGCGACGGGCTCCTCGGGCGCCGGGGGCTCGGTGGCCTCCACGAGGTCGGTGGCCTTGGCGGGTTCTTCGGCCGCGGGATGCTCCGTCTCCGGGAGGGGCGGGACGGTCATGCCGTGCGGAGGTGTTGGAGCCAGGTGGGGGGCGGCCGGGACGGTGCCCTCCACGGGCACGAACTGGCCGACGGGCCGGTCCGCCTGGGGCTCCAGGGGGGCGTCCGGGGCGGGGGCCGCTTCGCTGTGCGGTTCGTTGTTCTGCGGTTCGCCGGCGTGTGCCCCCATTGCTTCGGGTGCCTCGGCGAGGGCAGGGGCGGCGAACTGGGGGGGCGCCTCAGCGGGCTCCGCGTACTGCGGTGTCTGGGCGGTCTGGGCGGTCTCCGGTGCCGCAGCCGCGTGCGGAGCTTGCTCGACCTGCGCGGCATGGGCCTGCTCGGCGAAGGCGGGCCGCGCCGTCTCGTCCGCCTCGGCCGTCGAGGCCTGGGGGGTGGCTTCGGTGAACTGTTCGGCCGGAGCCGGGAACTGGGGCTCGGTGGAGTGCGCGGCACTCGGGACGTGCGGATGGTCCAGGGGGTGCTGCGGAACCTGCGCCTGATCGGCGGCTACGCGCACAGGCACAGGGGGCTCGGCGGTCCGCGGGAAGTGCGAGGCCTCAGGCTCCTGCGGTGCCGACGCGAACCTCTGCGCGGAGCCCGTGTCCTGCGGTGCCTGCGCGGGCTCGGTCATCGGCGTCTCGGCGGAACCCTGATCGACTTCGGGACCGGGACCGGGATCGGGATCGGCCTCGGCGACCGGCGCATCCGGGGTAATCTGTCCGAAATCCGGGGCCTGCGCGGCCTGCCCGGCCTCGGCGGCCTGGGAAGTCCCACCGATTTCCCCACCCTCAAAGGCCGGTTCGGAGGCCGGTGAGGCCCCTGCTGCGGCGCTCTCCCAGGCGCCCCGGACGACCGTTTCTGCAGCGGCCCCCTCAGCACTCAACTGAGGCACCGGAGGCGCGGCCTGAGCAACGGCCTGAACAGGGGCCTGAAGAGACGTCTGGGACTGGGCGCCCCAAGGCGCCGACCCCTGCAACGACATCTCTTCGCACGGAATGTCAAGGTACTCGGGACCGACCGTGGGCGGACCGGACTGCCGTACGGGAACGGGATGGGCCGGTGCGCCCGCCGGGCCGCGGTCGGCGAGCGAACGCACCGGGCTCCCGGCGCTGTCCGGCGTCGGCGGGCCGAGGTGCAGCGGACGGCGGGCCACGGGCGGCTGCGGCGCGGGCGAAGACGCGGGCGCGGGCATCCGGACACCGCCGAGGTCGACCGAACCGCTGTCGCGGCCCGCCCTCTCGTGCGGGCCGGGCTCGTGCACGACCTCGGCGACGGGAGCCGGAGGCGGGGGAGGAACCTCATTGCCCCAGGCGCCCTGAGCGCCCGGCAGCAGCAACAGGTCTTCGTCCTGGGCGGGGGTTTCGGAGAGGTAGGTGTACGCACCCGACGCGTGGGCGCCCGGCTGTTCCACCATGCCTGCGTTCTCCGGCAGTCCCTCGCCCGGGACCTGGCCGGTGTCGGTCATGCGTACCCCTCGCCCATCGGTTAGTGCTCCTACGACCTGCTCGTCCGGAGCGGCGCACCGACCGCTCGCAGTGAAGAACGAGCATGCGTGCCGGGCGGCACGAACGACCGGTCGACAAAGCCATAACAGGCATTGTCGCGGCCGGCCGGCCACCGCGACAGCTTCGTCGGTTGCGGCCCGCTGTGGACTGCGCCACGTTGCGCGCCGTCCGGTTCCGCCATACCGCACGCAACCCAAAAAGGGCGCGTTTTCCGGACATTGACCGACGACTCGCCGGGCCACCCGAGTGCAGTACAACGATCGGCCAGCCTACCGCGCGCGGTACGGCCGGGGGATCACCGGTCGCGGTCGGGGAGAAGCCCGGTGAGCAGGAACGCGACGCTCCGCTCCTTCTCCGCCCAGCCGCGGGTGTCCAGCTCGACCGACTGCAGCAGCGCACACTCGACGTGGTAGCCGTGCTCCGTCAGGTCCCTGCCGATGAGTTCGGCCGCGTCGCGTGTCGCGGCGTGCGTGACGATCCGCTGGGGGCGACGGTCCGCGACTGCGGAGACCACCGCGGCCGCCCCTCCCCCGACGCGTACGACATCGGGTTCGGGCAGGTTCTCCAGGATGTGCGGGGCGGTGCCGTGCACGATCTGGAGCTGTACGCCGAAACGGCGGGCGGAGCCCAGGGTGCGGGCGCAGGCGTCCGGGTCCCGGTCGACGGCGATGACGGCGGCGCCGAGGCGTGCGGCCTCCGTGGCGAAGGCCCCGCTGCCGGAGCCGATGTCCCACACGAGGTCGCCCACGCGCGGTCCCAGGCGGGCGAGTTGAGCTGCGCGCAGCGGCCCGGTCTCGCCTTCACCGAGCCCGGCGCCGTACGCCTCGGCGGGCAGGGCCCAGCCCCGCGGGCCCGCGCCCGGGTCGCGGCCGGCGATCCAGCCGCCACCCTCGGACGAGGCGACGGGGCCGCCGATGACGATGACGACATTGGGGTCGCGCCAGGTGTGGTCGGCGGCCTTGTCCGAGGTGACGACCGTCACTTGTTCGCGTTCGGTGCCGAGTTCCTCGCAGATCACGAACGTGCGGTGTACTCCGTCGAGGAGCAGGCCGAGTTCGGCGGGGCCGGCGCCGGGCGAGGTGAGGACGGCGACCTTGGGGTGGGCGCGGCACACGTTCACCGCGCGTCGCAGGGTGCGACGGTGGGCGACGACCACCTGCGCGTCGTCCCAGGGCATTCCGGCGCGGGCGAAGGCGGCGGCGACGGAGGACACCGCGGGCACCACTTCGACCTCGAGACCGAACTCGGGGGCGCGGAGGGTGCGTACGACTCCGAAGAAGCCCGGGTCGCCGTCGGCGAGGACGACGGCAGTGCCGCGATGCGCGGCGATCCGGCGGGCGGCGAGGCCGGCGCTGCCGAGCCGGATGCGCTCGGCGGCCGGAGGCACCTCGGGCAGCGCCAGATGGTGGGCCGCTCCGGCCACCAGCGTGGCGGCGCCCAGTGCGGAGCGCGCCGCGTCGGTCAGCGGCGAGCCGTCCCAGCCGATCACCGTGACCCGGTCGGCCATCGTCGTCATGTCTCCTGGATCTTCGCAGGTCGTCAGGTGGGCATGCGGAGCCCCGTGAGCGTACCTGGTGACCTGTCGTGGTGTGGGCGGGCAGGGTCGGCAGCCGCCCCTTCGATCAGTTCCAGGCGGAGTACGAGGTGAAACCGTGGGAGTCGGCGAACTGCTCGCCGACATCGTCGAGGTCCTCGGGGAGCAGGCTCCACACAATGAAGTCGGTGCGCAGGTCGGCCCAGCCCCCGTCCTCGGTACGGGTGCGCGCTATACAGGCGCCGCGCAGGACGCCCTCGCTGATGCAGCCGATCTTCTGGGCAACCTGTTGGGAGGCGGTGTTGTCCGCCGCCGTACGCAACTCCAGGCGCTCGAACTTCTGGTCGCGCAGCAGCCATTGCGCGGTGGCGATGGCGGCCTCGGACGCGTAGCCCTCGCCGCGGGCCCAGTGGGCGATGATGTACGACATCTCGGTGGACCGCACATGCCAGTTCGTCCTGCCGAGCCGGATGAGGCCGACCAGGCGCTGGGTGAGGAACTCGGTGACGGCGAGATCGAGGCCACGGCCCGCTGTGCGCTCGGTGGGAGCGTACTCACTGACCCAGGCGCGGGCGCAGTTCTCGGTGAAGGGCTGGGGCACCGACGTCCAGGCTCCGACCAGTTCGTCGTTCATCATCGCGGTGAGTGCCGGAACGTCGTCGTCCGCGAGAGGGCGCAGCACCAACCGCTCCGTGCTGAGGGAGATGTCGGGGAAGGTGTTAGTCATGCGCCGCTCCGTAACCTTCAGGGACCGTCGGGCCTGCTGAACTGCCCAGCATGCAGCATGGAGGCACCGAACTGCACCACGGGGTCCTCCCCCCACAAACGTGCCGGTCCAGCTCGTACGGCCTCGGACCTGCGGTGGGCACCACAAGGATCATCAGGGCCGTGTGCCCCTCCCGCGGACCCGGGGGCGGGAGCATCGGGTCTTTTGGCCCGTAATAGGGTCACAGCATGCTTGCTGCCCTGACGGTGGCGACCGCCGTCGCCGCGCTCGTGCTCGCCGCGTGGTGCGGCTGGGCCGCATACCGTGACCAGCCGACCAAGGACTGGCACTTCATCGGTATGGCCGTGGTGTCGCTGCTCGCTCTGGTCCAGCTCGGAGTCGGGATCGTCCAGCTGGCGCACGGCGAGAGGCCGGAGCGGGGCACGACGATCTTCGTGGCGTATCTGATCGGCTCCTTCGCCTGCATCCCGGCGGCGGGTTTCATGTCGCTGGCGGAGCGCACCCGCTGGGGCTCGGTGACGGTCGCGGCCGGTGGTGTGGTGCTCGCCGTGCTTCAGGTACGGCTCTATGACATCTGGGGAGGCTGAGGTGACGGCAGCCGAGCAGAAACCGCCGCGGACGCGGCTCATCGGCGGTCCGGGCATGCTGCTGGTCTGGCTGTACGGCGTGATGGTCGTCGGTGCCGTCTCGCGCTCCGTCGTGCAGATCGCGACGGAGTTCGACCAGGCCCCGCTCGCCTACTCGCTCTCCGCGGTCGCGGGCCTCGTGTACGGCTTCATCACGTACTCGCTCGTCCGCGGCGGCGAGACGGCCCGCAAGGCGGCACTGCTGTGCTGCGCCGCCGAGCTCGCAGGCGTGCTGACCGTCGGTACCTGGACCCTCGCGGAACCATCCGCCTTTCCCGACGCCACGGTGGTGGCCCGCCGCGCCGCGGATGGAAAGCTCT
>CAMLJW010000246.1 GCA_946480485.1 uncultured Streptomyces sp.
GACCCGACGGCGTGGGCGAGTACGTGGTCACCAGGAGGTCCGTGTCGTGCGGGATCAGTAGGCGCACGGCGTCGCTGACGAGCTGCTGTCCGGCCGGGACGATCGCCGAGGTGTTGCCGCCGAAGGTGAGGCGGCGCATGGTGCCGGCGGCCGCGGCGGCGTTGTTCGCGGTGGCCGCCACGGCGATCGAGGCGTGCGTGATGTTGAGCGGCTGCTGCCCGTACAGGTTCGAGAGGGTGACGCGGGTCGCGGTGCCCCCCACGTCCGCGTGCACGACGTTGCGTACGGAGCGGCCCGCCAGGCCGTTCGTCTCGGTGCCCGGCTCGGCGCCGACGGGGGACGCCGACCAGGTGCCGACCCAGATGCCGGTGGACGCGGGAGCCGCCGGGTTGTGCGGGCTTCCGCCGCCGGCGAGCGTGTCCGGCGCCTCGCCGTCGTCGGACGCGACTCCTACGTATACGGCGGCGGACATGGCCGCGATCATGGCGACCACCGCGGAAAGCAGGGCATAACCGTGACGCCTGGTCATGCGGTGCGTGTCTCCTCGAGCAGGGGGAGCCCGAGGCTCCGATGTGACGACCCCATCATGGGGCATGACGCGGGAGAACCCGACAGGACCCCCCTGATCTTCCCCCGGCCAGGGCGAACTCCCCCGACGGGACAGACGCAGGGAACTCCTGTTGCGTTCCATGAGTCGGTCAGGAAGAACGCAGGAACGGGACAATGGGTACGGGGTCTGCGGGCAGGTGGAGTGGATGGAACGTACGACATCGGATAAAGCGGGTATGGAAGGTGCGATAGATGAATGGGATGAAGCAGATAAAGGGGGTGAAGTGGATACCGTAGGGCAGCATTCCCCGCCGGCCGCCGCCGGTAACCGCGCCATGGGCTACTACAGCCCCGCCGACGAGGAGAAGCGCCGCGGCGTCCGCCGGATGAAGCTCACCGCCACCGGACTCCTGCTCCTGGTCGCGGTCGTCTACGTGGTCACCAAGTGGGCCGGCAACGCCGGCGCGGGCGCCTGGACGAGCTATGTCGCGGCCGCCGCCGAGGCCGGCATGGTCGGCGCGCTCGCCGACTGGTTCGCCGTCACCGCCCTCTTCCGCCGCCCTCTCGGCCTGCCCATCCCGCACACCGCGATCATTCCGACCAAGAAGGACCAGCTCGGCGTCTCCCTGGGGGAGTTTGTCGGCGAGAACTTCCTCTCGAAGGAGGTCGTGCGCCAGCGCCTGCGCGCCGTCGGCATCGGCAGCCGCCTCGGCACCTGGCTGGCGTACCCGGAGCACGCCGATCGGGTGACCGCGGAACTCGCCACCGCCCTCAGGGGCGCCCTCGCCGTGCTGCGCGACTCCGACGTGCAGGCCGTCGTCGGCGAGGCCATCAACCGGCGCGCCGACGCCCAGGAGATCGCGCCCGGCATCGGCAAGATGCTGGAGAAGGTCGTCGCTGACGGGGGTCACAAACGGGTCGTCGACCTCGTCTGCGTACGCGCCCACGACTGGCTGGTGCTCCACGACGACCACGTGATGGACGCGGTGCAGGGCGGCGCACCCGGCTGGACGCCCCGGTTCGTCGACAAGAAGGTCGGCGAGCGCGTCTACAAGGAACTGCTGCGCTTCGTCACCGAGATGCGCGACATGCCCGCCCACCCGGCCCGCGGCGCCCTGGACCGCTTCCTCACCGACTTCGCCTCCGACCTCCAGTCCGACACCGACACCCGCACCCGCGTGGAGCACCTCAAGCAGGAGGTCCTCGGCCGCGGCGAGGTGCAGGACATCATCGCCTCCGCCTGGTCCTCCGTACGGCAGATGATCGTGTCCGCCGCCGAGGACGAGCGCAGCGAACTGAGGCTGCGCGTACGGGCGTCGCTGCTGACGCTCGGCGCGCGGATGTCCATCGAGCCGAAGCTTCAGTCGAAGGTCGACAGCTGGGTCGAGGGCGCGGCCGTGTACGTGGTGACGACCTACCGGGACGAGATCACTTCCCTCATCACGGACACCGTCGCGGCCTGGGACCCCGAGCACACCACCAAGAAGATCGAGGCGCACATCGGCCGCGACCTGCAGTTCATCCGGATCAACGGCACGGTGGTGGGCTCGCTCGCGGGGCTGGTCATCTACACGGTGTCGCGGGCACTGGGGGCGTAACGGGCGCTGGTCCACGGGCGTACAGACCTTCTCGGCCCGGGGCAGCGGGCCTTCGCGGACCGCGCGGGCCCCGGGAACTTGGGGCTGCGGGGGCTTCGGGTTGCGCGGGGGCTTCGGGTTGCGGGGCGGCGGCGCACGCACTGAGTACGCGTACTCTGTCGGCTCCGTACGCATAGGGGAACCCTCGAACCCATGACCGAGAAGCTGATGTGCCACCTTTCGAAGCGCCCCCGAACGGAACGCTGGCTGACGCGACTGGGGGGCGCCGGCCTGTCCGCGGCGGCCTACCTCCTCTGCCTCCCCTGGGACCTGCGAAACCGCGTCGAGTCGCCGGGCTCCACGAGCGAGACGACCTCGGTGACCGTACTCGGCGTCGCGACCCTCGCCGTGACCCTGCTCCTCCTGGCCGCCTACTTCGGTCACCGCGACGCCCTCGCCTGGCCCCTCCTTCTGGTGGCGGTACCTCCGGCGACGCTCATGTACGTCTCCTTCCGCGCGCATCCCGAACCTCCGGACGCAGTCCTGTGGCCACTGGCCTGGGCGTTCTGCACGCTGGTGATCGCGGCCGGGGTGCTGATCGCCGCGTCGGTGGCCCGGCAGTTCCGGGAGGACACGGGCGACTCGGTCGACGGCTTGATCTACGCCGCTCGCTAGGGGGTGCTTCGAAAGTCCTGTGCGGCGAGGGTGCGTGCCGGGCGCCGCGGGCGCTGTGCGGGACTTTCGAAGCACCCAGGCGTACGTCGAACCGAGGCTGACGAGGCAGGAGGTCGGCCCCGAAATGTGAGTCGGGGGTTGTCAAGTATCCTCCGTCGAGTTATATAAGAAGGCGTAGGGCATCGCACTCAGTGCCGCACGAAGGGAGTGACCCGTGATGCTTATGCGCACCGACCCCTTCCGCGAGTTCGATCGACTCGCGCAGCAGGTCTTCGAATCCGCCCGCCCTGCGGCGATGCAGATGGACGCCTACCGGGCCGGGAACGACTTCGTCGTCCACTTCGACCTTCCCGGCATCGATCCGGGGTCGATCGACCTGGACGTCGACCAGAACGTGCTGAACGTACGCGCCGAGCGCCGTTCCCCCGCTCCGGAGGGCGCGGACATGCTCGTCGCCGAGCGTCCCACCGGTACGTTCACCCGCCAGCTGTTTCTTGGAGACACCCTCGACACGGAAGCCATCGACGCTTCGTACGACGCGGGCGTCCTGACACTGCGCATCCCCATGGCCGCACGCGCCAAGCCACGCCGGATCCAGATCAGCGGAGGCACCACCCGCAAGCAGCTGGACGGCTGACGGCCGAACACGGCTGACCGCCGAGGGCGACGATCCTGTGCCGTATAGCGTGCTGTACCGCCCCGCGGCCCCGTCCGCGGGGCGTGGCGCGATCCGCACGTGCCAGCTCCTCGGCGCTCTGGAGGCCATGCACGACGCCGACGCCCTCCACCGGGACGTCAAGCCCGCCGATGTGCTGTTACGCCGCGACGGCCGCGCCGTACTCCACTGACGCCCCGCATCAACGACGACGGCACCCGCCTCAACGACAACGCGGGTGCTGTCACGGTCGAGGTGCGGGCAACTCGGGCGTCTTGCCTCCGGCCTTACCGTCAGCGCCTCGACCCCAAGCCCCGTACAAAGGCCCGCCAAGCAAATGCCCGGACGGCGACGACGGGCCCACCGGCTCGCTTGGAATCGCGCACAAGGGTGCCATCCACGCTGTGGGCGCACTCGACGCACTCGCCGCCCGCGCCGTTGCTGTAAGAGGACTTGAACCAGGGAGAGGCACAGACGGGAGGGGACTCTGCAGCGTTCATCTCGCGTATTCCTTCACGACGGACTCGACCAGTTGGGCGGAGCGCTGAGGGCTCAACGCCGCTGCCCGCAAACCGTCGAAGGCCCTCGTGTACTCACGCACATGATGCTCGCCCTCCAGGTAGACGGCATCGGTAATGCCGTCCCGGTACACGATGTCCGGGTCCTCGTGGTCGGGGAAGCCGAGCATGGTGAACGATCCGGTGGCTGGACAGGTGCCCCAGTCGAAAGGGAGCACCTGCAGGGTGACACTCGGATCGCCGACCTCCTCCACTGGCTCAGAGCGCACGGGTGCGACGCGGATGAGGCACTGGATCGCGCACAGATCCACTTCGAAGGGGAGGTCACCGAAGCCGGGTGGCTTCATTCTCGTTGCGCTCGCCCACGTTCTTCGTGCGAGTAGTCCGTTGCTGAGCATTGCGCTGAGCACGGCCTTCCGCTATTGACCCGCTGCGATGGCTGAGTACGTCCACACATCAGCCGGAAGCTCATGCTTCAGCTGCCATGTGATCGCCATCGGCTTGCTGCCGGTGTGCTCTACGTACCTGGCCGGGCCAAGGAGCATCCAGGGCTGGGACTTGCCGATGTCGTTGTTCTTGTAGCGGCGCATGAACAGGAGGACATGGCTGCCCTGTTGGGCGTGCCGCTGGTAGCGCAAGCCCGTACGGGAGTGTTCTGCCGTGGCGTTCTGGGACTCCCAGTGGAAGAGCGTGGGGCTCAGTGCGTAGTCCTTGTAGCGGATGGTGGGGGAAAAGTCCCTTTCGTTCTTCTCAAGGGTGATCAACAAAATGTCGGTCTCGATGTCTTCGACCCATTGGACGCCCTGAGCGAAGGACCTGGGCATCTGGCCGCCGAAGCGGGCCACACCGAGAGCGGCCAGTATCTCGGAGCGGTTGTAGGCGCTGTGGACCTTCAGCGGGATGTGGCTGTGAGGTCCCGACAGGGGGATTGGAATGTGGTCGGCCTGCTCGATGACGTACGCCAGTACCTGCCGAAGCTCGTCGCGGAACACCGGCTGGGAGGACAGCGATTCGAGGCCCTGCTGAAAATGTGTGAAGCCCCCCGCGTTGTCCCACAGGTTGAAAAAGAGCATGCGGGCGTACGTCTGGTCGGTGGGAGTCAGGGCCTCGTACGCGGGAGTGTCGTCGGCGAGCAGACGAAGGTAGGCGTGTGCGCGCTCAGGGTCGTCGACATGCAAGAAGGCGTGGACGCGCTTGAGAAGTGCCGTTTCCCCGGAAGGCGCCGCGCCTTCGGCCAGGCTTGCCTTGCGCAGGACCGTCGTCCAGGAGTTATCGCTCTTGTAGAGCTCCCTGATTTCCCGGCGGCTCTCGTGAAGGTAGTCCGCCAGACGTGGTGTGCTATATGCCTTGACCTCGGCCACCAAGGTCTTGATGGTGGCGCCCAGTTGGGTGCGAATGTTGTCGAGGACGAGGTCCTTGGACTTTCCCTCCAGGATGATTTGGCATCCGGAGGGAAGCTGTGGGAAGTCACGCTCGATGTGGTCGACGAGCCGGTTTCGGGAGAGGTTCGTCAGGGCTCGGAACTGCTCCTCGAACCGGAACTCCGCCCGGTGCTGGCCGATGAAATCCAGGACGGTGAGCACCGGCTTTGATTCTGTTCGGCGCAGGCCACGGCCCAGCTGCTGGAGAAAGACCGTGGCGCTGTTGGTGGGGCGCAGGAGGAGCAGGGTGTCGACGTCAGGAATGTCGAGACCTTCGTTGAACAGGTCGACTGAGAAGATTACTTGCAGCTTGCCGTCACGCAGATCAGCCAGCGCCCGCGCTCTTAAGGCAGCCGGCGAGTCGCTGTCGAGCGCTACCGCCTGGAAGCCGGCCTCGCGGAAGAAATCGGCCATGAAGTGCGCGTGTGCCTTGGTAACGCAGAACCCCAGGGCGCGCATGACTTCCGGGTTGGACACCTTGTCCCGGATCTGTTTGACCACGATGCGGGCACGTGCGTGGTTGCCGGTGTAGACGTTGCCGAGCTCGCGATCTGCGTACGTGCCCTTCTGCCAACCGATGTTGGTCAGATCAGTGCCGTCCGGGGTGCCGAAATAGTGGAAAGGGCACAGCAAATCATTTTCGAGCGCCTCCCAGAGCCGCATCTCCGCTGCGATGCGTCCCTCGAAGAACTCGTCCTGCACATTGCGCCCGTCCATCCGCTCGGGGGTGGCGGTGAGGCCCAGCAGTTCCTTCGGCTTGAAGTGGTCGATGACGCGCCGGTAGGTCATCGATGTGGCGTGGTGGAACTCGTCGATGACGATGACGTCGAAATGGTCGGGAGCGAGTTGCTCCAGCCGCTGGAGGTTGAGTGACTGGACACTCGCGAAGACGTGGTTCCAGTCGCGGGGGTCCTCGCCGCTGTGGAGCAACTCACCGAAGGACGCGTCGTCGAGCACCTCGCGGTAGGTGCGCAGGGACTGCCTGAGGATCTCCTTGCGGTGGGCGACAAACAACAGCGTCGGATTTGCCTTGCCGAGTCTCTTGCGAAGAGATCGGTAGTCCAGAGCCGCCATCACCGTCTTGCCGGTGCCGGTGGCTGCGACCAAGAGGTTGCGGTTCCGGCCGCGGATCTCGCGCTCCACACGGAGGCGTTCGAGCATGTCCCGCTGGTGCGGGAAGGGATGTACCTCAAGTCCGGAGAGACTGATCCTCAGGTCGCCCGGGGAGCCGGAGCCGCCCGCCTGCGCCAGTGCTCGATCAAGACGCTCGCTGTCATCGTCGGGGTGGTACAACTCGAAGGCGCTGTCGTTCCAGTACGTCTCGAAGGTCGCCTTGAACTTGTCGAGCACCGCCGGTGTGGCGACAGACGACAGACGTACGTTCCACTCCAGACCGTCCAGCAGTGCGGCCTTGGACAGGTTCGAACTGCCGACGTACGCGGTGTCGAAACCACTGTTGCGTCGGAACAGCCACGCCTTCGCGTGGAGCCGGGTGGACCGGATCTCGTAGTTGACCTTCACCTCGGCACCGAATTCGCGAACAAGGCGGTCGAGCGCGAGCCTGTCAGTGGCCCCGAGATAGGTCGTCGTCATGACACGGATCGGCACGCCTCGCTCCTTTGCGGCGCGCAGCGCATCCTCCAGGACGCGGATGCCGTACCACTTCACGAATGCGCAGAGCAGGTCGATGCGGTCGGCGGTGGCAAGCTCGGCTCTCAACTCCGCGCCGAGACTGGGGTCGTCGGACGAGTTGGTGATCAGCGAGGTTTCCGAGAGGGGCGTGAGAGGGCGCAGTGCGTAAACACCTGGAGCCTCTTGCTCTGCGAGGGTCAGGAGCTGCCGTGGCCCATCAACGATGGCACCGACGGTCTCGTCCGGGTCAGTCGCACTCGCGGCCAGCGACTCCAGAATCTGATTCGCAGCGGCGACTCGCTTGTCGTGGGGGAGCTGGCTCAGCCTGCGTCCGACGGCATCACCGATATGGCGAGCCAGCACGTGCGGGGACGATTCTGCGCTCACTTCGGCGTCGATGGCCTTCCAGCCTGCGGCTTCGAGGCGGTCCATCTCCCCACGCAGACTGCGCGTGACGAGCTGCTCGTAGACCCCTGCGACTGGCTGCGTCAGGTCCCCCGGTTCCGCCACCGTTGCTCCCTCGATTGCTCACGCCGATGCTCTGTTTTAACAGCACCGACTGACAGTCGGAGAGGTCGCGGTGAAAAGTGATCGCTTTTAAAGCGGGCGCACGGCTACCGGGCTTCATCGGCAGTGCATCGGTGTTCACGCCGGTGGTGAAGCCGATCTCGTGACTGCGGCGCGGAGCGCCGCAGTGTCGTTCCGGCGGAGCCGGACACTGCACCCCAGGGGGAGGCGGGGAGCAGGTGTTCCCGGCGAC
>CAMLJW010000247.1 GCA_946480485.1 uncultured Streptomyces sp.
CACCAGCCCCACTCAACGAGCGTGACATGCTCGGCCCCGGAACCCGCGAGGAACACATTCGCGCCCCGTCGGCCTCGCCCCGCCGCTCACGCCCGAACCAGCCTCCTGGCATCCGTACAGCATGCCGTCACCGGTGCGCCGATCCCCTACGCCCTTCTGCGGAGTTCACATGTCCAGATATTTCACATCCTCCTCTTCGACCCCCCTGAGCCGTCGTGGCTTCCTCGCCGCGACCGGAGCCCTGACGCTTGCGACCACGCTGTCCGCCTGCGCCGGCGGCGACGACAAGAGCGGCGGCACCTCCGCCAAGTCGATCAGCCAGGCTGACATCGACAAGGCGATGAAGACGCCCACCGAGCTGACGTTCTGGACCTGGGTCCCCAACATCGACAAGGAGATCGCGCTCTTCGAGAAGAAGTACCCGGCCATCAAGGTCAAGGCCGTCAACGCCGGCCAGGGCGTGGCCCACTACACGAAGCTGCGCACCGCGCTCAAGGCGGGCACCGGCGCCCCGGACGCCGTGCAGATCGAGTACCAGGCGATACCGACGTTCACGATCACGGACAGCCTGCTGGACCTGAGCCCCTACGGCGCCACGGCGCTCAAGGACACGTTCGTCGACTGGACGTGGGGGCAGGTCAGCGGCCCGAACGGCGAGATCTGGGCGATCCCCCAGGACACCGGCCCGATGGGCATGCTCTACCGCAAGGACATCTTCGACAAGCACGACATCGAGGTGCCCGAGACCTGGGACGAGTTCGCGGCCGCGGCCCGCAAGCTCCACAAGGCCGACCCGGACGTCTATCTGACCAACCTCGCGGGGAACGAGGCCCCCGCCTGGCACGGTCTGCTCTGGCAGGCGGGCGCCAAGCCCTATGCGCTCTCGGGCAAGAGCGACATCACCATCAACGTCGACGACGCCGTTTCCAAGAAGCTCGCCGCATACTGGGGCCGACTCGCGAAGGACGGAGTCATCGGCACCGAGCCCGACTTCGCCGACTCCTGGTATGCCGCGCTCAACAAGGGCAAGTACGCCACCTGGCTCACCGCCGCATGGGGCCCGTCGTTCCTCGCCGGTTCGGCCAAGGCCACGTCCGGTCACTGGCGGGCCGCCCCGCTGCCGCAGTGGGACGCCTCCAAGCCGAGCTCGGGCAACTGGGGCGGCTCGACGACCGCCGTGATCAAGAACAGCAAGAACCCGATCGCGGCGGCGATGTTCGCCCAGTTCCTCAACAGTGACCCCGTGAGCACGAAGATGTTCGCCACCGAGCAATTCTTCTTCCCGGCGACCAAGAAACTGCTCGCGGACTCGAGCTTCACCGGCGACAAGCCCGACTTCTACGGCGGCCAGAAGGTCAACAAGGTCTTCGCCGACATCAGCTCCACGGTCAGCCCCGACTTCCAGTGGCCGCCGTTCCTCGACCAGGCGGCGACCGACTGGACCGAGACCGTAGGCAAGTCCCTGGCCAAGCGCACCGACACCGTCCGCGCGCTCGGCTCATGGCAGTCGCGGCTCACCAAGTACGCCAAGAACCAGGGCTTCACCGTCCACACATCCTGACGGTTCACCGGGTCCCACGCGACGGCGTGGGACCCGCCCGTCCCACCATCACAATTCCATCCCCTCAGAAAGGCCCAATGATGACTGCCACAACCGCGGCCTCCCCCAAGGGCCGGCGCCGAGACGGGCCGACACGCCCCCGGCGTGGCGGCACGCGCCACCGCCGGTCGGCAGGGCCAGTGTTCGTCGCCCCGTTCATGGTGCTGTTCCTTCTGCTGTTCCTCGCTCCCCTCGGCTTCGCCGCCTACCTCAGCCTCTTCCAGGAGCGCCTGATCGGCGGAACGTCGTTCGTCGGGCTCGACAACTACATCCAGGCCCTGGGCGACCCCCGACTCATCCACGGTGTCGGACGCGTCGCGTTGTTCTTCGTGATCCAGGTGCCGTTGATGCTGCTGCTGGCGCTGCTGTTCGCTCTCGCGCTCGACAGCGGTCTGCTGCGGCTGGCGCGCGTGATCCGGCTGGGCATCTTCGTGCCGTACGCGGTCCCGAGCGTGGTCGCCGCACTGATGTGGGGCTACCTGTACGGACCGGACTTCGGCCCGTTCGCCCAGCTGAGCGGGAAGCTGGACCTGCCGGCCCCGCACTTCCTCAGCGACGGCTGGATAATGGGCAGCCTGGCGAACATCGTGACCTGGGAGTTCGTCGGCTACAACATGATCATCCTGTACGCCGCCCTGCGCACCATCCCGCAAGAGTTGTACGAGGCGGCCGCGATGGACGGGGCGGGCGCCTGGCGGGTCGCGTGGTCCATCAAGCTGCCCGCTCTGCGGTCGGCGCTCCTGCTCACCCTCTTGTTCTCGGTGATCGGCAGCTTCCAGCTGTTCAACGAACCGAGCCTGCTGATGAGGCTCGCCCCGGACGTGATCAGCACCGACTACACCGCCAACCTCTACGCCTACTCACTCGCGTTCACCGGACAGCAACTCAACTACGCGGCCACGGTCTCCTTCCTCCTGGGGCTGGTCATCGTGATCGCCTCCTACGCCGTCCTGCTCACCGCGAACCGCAGGAGGACCTCGTGACGCTCTCCCCCAAGTCCTCGGCCTTGCTCGCGCAGGAGGCGCCCCCGGCCCCGACGGCCGCGATCACCTCGACCGCGAAGCCGGCTCCCGCCGTGCCCCCGAAGAGGCGCCGGCGCAGGGCCCGCCGCAGCACCCCGCTGACGATCGCCATGCTGGCCGCCCTCGCGTACTTCCTCCTGCCGCTGCTGTGGCTGCTGATCGCCTCGACCAAGAGCACCCAGGACCTCTTCAACAGCTTCGGGCTGTGGTTCTCGCACGCCCCGCAGTTGCTGACGAACATCAAGGCGACCCTCACCCAGGACGACGGCGTCTTTGTGCACTGGATGCTCAACACGGCCGTGTACGCGGGTGTCAGCGCCTTCGGCGCCGCCCTGATCTCGGCCGCCGGCGGATACGGGTTCGCCAAGTTCCGTTTCCGCGGCGACCGGGCCGCCTTCAACCTCGTCGTGGGCGCCATCATGGTTCCCGCCACCGCCCTGGCGATCCCGACCTATCTGCTCTTCGCGAAGGCGGGCCTGGTCAACACCCCCTGGGCCATCATCCTGCCCTCCCTGGTCAACCCGTTCGGCCTCTACCTCATGCGCGTCTACGCCGAGGAGGCCGTCCCCGACAGCATCCTGGAGGCCGCCCGTATCGACGGGGCCGGCGAGGTGCGGATCTTCTTCCAGATCGTGCTGCGGCTGCTGGCGCCGGGCCTGGTGACCGTGCTGCTGTTCACGCTGGTGGCGACCTGGAACAACTACTTCCTGCCGCTGATCATGCTCAACAACCCGAAGCTCTACCCGCTCACGGTCGGACTCTCCTCGTGGGCCTCGCAGGCCCAGAACGGCGGAGGCGGCGCCAGCAGCGAGATGCTCGCGCTGGTCGTGACCGGATCGCTGCTCTCGATCATCCCGCTCGTCGTGGCCTTCCTGCTGCTCCAGCGGTACTGGCAGAGCGGCCTGGCCTCCGGTGGCGTCAAGCAGTAGCGCGCCCATCCCTCGTCCCACTCCTGCTTCTCGGAGGTTCCCTTCATGGCGGCTCTGCCTGCCCGTGTCCTCTTCGGCGCCGCGTATTACCACGAGTACACGCCCGGCTACGGCCGCCATGCGCAGCCCGACGACCGACTCAAGACCGACCTGGACCTGATGGTGGAGGCGAACTTCACCGTCATCCGGGTCGGTGAGTCGGTCTGGTCGACCTGGGAGCCGGAGAACGGCCGGTTCGACCTCGACTGGCTCCAGCCCGTGCTCGACGGCGCCCACGAGCGCGGCATCTCCGTCATCATCGGCACCCCGACGTACGCCGCGCCGCCGTGGCTGGCCCGGCAGTATCCGGAGATCACCGCCGAGTTGGCCAGCGGGCAGCCCCTCGGCTGGGGCGCCCGGCAGGAGATCGACTTCACCCACCCCGCGTTCCGGTTCCACGCCGAGCGGGTGATCCGCAAAATGGTGGCCCGGTACGCCGACCACCCGGCGGTCATCGGCTGGCAGGTGGACAACGAACCGGGCCTGCACCTCTTCCACAACCACGGTGTCTTCCAGCGCTTCGTGGACCACCTGCGGGAGAAGTACGGGGACGTCGAGACCCTGAACCGCGAGTGGGGCCTGGTCTACTGGTCGCACCGCCTGTCGACCTGGGCCGACCTGTGGACGCCGGACGGCAACGCCCAACCCCAGTACGACGTGGCCTGGCGGGAGTTCCAGGCCCGCCAGGTCACCGAGTTCATCGGCTGGCAGGCCGACATCGTCCGCGAGTACGCCCAGCCCGGGCAGTTCGTCACCACCTGCATCTCCTACACCCGCCAAGGGGTGGAGGACGACCAGATGACGGACCGCCTCGACATCACCTCGGGCAATCCGTACTACGACATGCAGGACGGCCTGCTGCTGCCCGATCCCACTCCGGATGCCCACGAGCAGAAGTGGAAGACCACCGGGGTGTGGTCGATGTACCAGACGGCGGACTGGATGTTCTCCTCGCGTCAGGAGCCGTTCCTGGTCACCGAGACCAACGCCCAGAGCATCGGTTTCGCGTGGGACAACCGGCCCGGCTACGACGGCCAGTGGCGACAGGCCGCCTGGGCGCACGTCGCGCGCGGGGCGCGGATGATCGAGTACTGGCAGTGGCAGACCCTGCGCTTCGGCGCGGAGACCTACTGGGGCGGCGTCCTCCCGCACAGCGGCCTGCCCGGCCGTACCTATGCCGAAATCTCCCGTCTCGGCGCGGAGTTCGACACGGCCGGCCCGCTCGTCGCCGGGCTGGAACCGGACGCCGACATCACGATGGTCTACTCGATGCCGAGCAAGTGGCTGATGCAGAAGTACCCGCCGCTCGCGACCGCCGACGGCGAACCGGACGCCACCGCCTACCACCGGTTCTTCGACCCCTTCTACCGCGGTGCCTTCGACGCGGGCCGTCAGGTGCGCATCGTCCACGCCCGACAGTTGCACGACCCGCGCGGAGAGCGGGAGGGGATGACGCCAAAAGAGGCCGTACAGCGCCACCCGGTCCTCGTCGCCCCGGCCCTGTACGTCATCGACGACACCACGCTCGACTGGCTGGAGGCCTACGCCCGAGCGGGCGGCCACCTGGTGCTCGGTCCGCGCACCGCCTACGCCGATCACGAGGCCCGGGCCCGCCACGAGTCGGCACCCGGACGTCTCGCTCCGGCCGCGGGCGTCCAGTACGACGAGTTCAGCAACCTCACGTGCGA
This sequence comes from uncultured Streptomyces sp., assembly GCA_946480485.1. The sequence goes on from CAMLJW010000247.1 coordinate 5,279, forward strand.
CGTTCCGCTCCGCGCGGTGCCCGGCAGTCCGCTCGAGCTTCCCGCGGACGCGACGGTGACGCAGTGGATCGAGGGACTCGCGGTCGTCGACGCCGACGTCCTCGCCGAGTACGAGCACCCGCACTTCGGCCGCTGGCCGGCGGTCACCACCCGCCGCCATGGCGAGGGCCGCGTCACCTGCGTCGGCGCGGTGCCGGGCCGCGATTTCGCCCGGACGCTGGCCGAGTGGCTGGCCCCGGCCGCAAGCAGCGGGTGGCGCGACCTTCCCACGTCCGTCACCGCGACCACCGGCACCTCACCCGACGGACGCCGCGTCCACATCGTCCACAATTGGAGCTGGGAGCCCGCGAGCGTCCTCGCACCGGTAGACCTCGTTGACGCGCTGACGGGCACCTCCGTCTCGACGGGCTCGGCGCTGGATCTCAGCCCCTGGGACGTACGCGTTCTCGTCTCCACCGACGCCGAGACGGCGCCGGCCGCTGAAGCAACCAACCGATCCTGATCCGTCCCCAGAGGAGGGGCCATGCAGAGAAAGAGGCTCGGGCTAGCTGTCGGAATCTTCGCGGCGACATCCGCGATACTCGTGATACCCATGTTCACTGCGCAGGCGTACGACCCGACCGGCGGGATCATGTACCAGCTCGGCAGCGAGCCGTGCCTGAAGGGGCGGGGCAACTGCGCGGTCTATCCGAAGTCGGCGCAGCTGCCGAGCGGGCGTCTGGTGGCGTCGTTCGAGAAGTCCACGGTCGTGACGGAGACGGGAGGCGCCGACAAGCAGACCCTCCCGGTCTACAAGAGTGACGACCGCGGAACGACGTGGCAGCCGCTGTCACAGGTCAAGGCTCCGGCGTACCTCTCCAGCGATCCGCAGTACGCGAAGTACACGAGCAACTGGACCAACCCGTACCTCTACACGCTTCCGCAGGACGTCGGAAACCTGAAGCAGGGCACGCTGCTGCTCGCCAGCATCGTGTCGGGCGACGACTACTACTACAAGGAGCACAAGGCGGCCGACCCCAGCTGGACGCCGTCCAACGACGGAGACCGCAAGGACCTGGCGATCGCCCTGTACTCCAGCACCGACGAAGGTGCGACGTGGAAGGTCGTCAACGTCATCGCGACCGGCGGCTGGCAGGGCGGCAGCGCGGGCGCGACCGGGCAGAACATCTCGAACGCGAACACGAACAAGCAGGTGGATCCCCTCTGGGAGCCGTACCTGATGGTCCACAAGGACAAACTCGTGTGCTACTACTCGGACGAGAACGACTACACCGGCTTCAACGCGAGCACCGGCGTCCCGACACTGGACCCCGCCAACGACACCGCCAAGGACTCGCTCGGCCAGATCCTCGCCCACAGGACATGGGACGGCCGCAGCGCGGCATGGAGCGCCCCCGTCGTCGACCTCGCCGGGCTGACCCAAGACATGGGAGGCGGCAAGACGGAGATCGGCGGCGGGCGACCGGGCATGACGAACCTCGTCCGGACGACCGACGGCAAGTGGCTCCTGACCTTCGAGTACTGGGGCGGCGGAGTCAACACGAAGTACGTGCTCGCCAATGACCCGTTGAAGTTCTACCTCGGCTCCCCCACGGGCACGGGCGTCACCACACTGCCGCTCGACGCCGGTTCCCGCCCCCTCGCGACCGGCGGCAGTCCGGTCCTCATCAGGCTTCCCGACGGGCGGCTGGTCTACAACGCCGCCGGCAGCGGCAACGTCTGGGTCAACACGAGCGGGCGCAGCGACGGCGTGTGGAAGGAGTACCAGACGACCTCGAAGCCCGGCTACAGCCGCAACCTGCAGTACGTCGAGGGCACCGGCCGCATCTCGATCCTCAACAACCAGGGCACGGCCACGATCGCCTACGCCGAAGTCGACCTCGGCCACTCGGACGGCGCCTACCACCAGCTGGTGAACCGCAGGACCGACCAGGTGATCGGCACCGGGAACAAGACCAACGACGCGAACATCGGCAACGCAGACGCTCCCGACGTCCGACTCGAGGCCCCGGGCTCGGCGGCCAACGCGGACACCCAGTACTGGCACGTGGTGACCGAACCCGAGGGCGGCGTGAGCCTGCTGAACAAGTCGGGCGGCCGCGCGGCGGCCATATGGACGGGCAACGCGACCGTCGGCCAGAAGATCGGTCAGTGGGTCGACGACAGCGACACGGGCAGCTGGAACCTCGTCAAGACCGCCGACGGTTTCTACAAGTTGCAGTCGGTCAAGAACACGAGTCTGTACCTGACCGGTGCGACCGCTGGAGCGCCGCTGACACTGCAGAACGCGGTCGACGACGGTTCACAGGACTGGGAGCTCGTCCGGTAGGCCTCGCCCTTCCGGGACCGGATGCGTCGCGAACGATCGTCGCCATCCGATCGCACCACAGCGCCGTTGGTGAGCTGGACACATAGCTATCCCGCAACCGGAATGGCTGCGGAGGCGACAGGGACGGCTGTCAGCACGGTCGTTGGCGCAGTCCGACGCATCCGGCTAG
>CAMLJW010000248.1 GCA_946480485.1 uncultured Streptomyces sp.
AGCCAGCCCCATGGTCACCAACCATGATCTTTGCACTCACTTGTCCCGGTCCGACTTCTCGACGCCCCTCCTGGTCGTCACCGTGCGCCGTACCGCCCTCCGCCTGGTAGCTGGCGGGAACTGGCCGTGCCGGGGATCGCGCGGTCCTTCGCCATGGACTCCCAGACGGAGCCCGCACGGGAGCCCGCACCGGACTGCTCCTTGCCGCGTTCCCGATTCCTCGCGTGAGCGCCGAGGCGACGCTCCTGCCTCTCCCCCGGGTCCTTGGCCGGCTTGGCATGCGTGGCGTGCTCCTCACCCGTGTTGGACCCTTCGGGTCGTCGGCGGCGACGGTGTTGAAACGGTGCACGTGCCCGGGTCGTGGCCCGCCCCGGATCAGGCCGCGGCGGAGAGCTCCGGAACCGGCGCGGACATCGGCGCCGGGGAGGTGGTCGCGGCCCAAGTCCTGCGACGGCCGTGGAGCAGTGCTCCCGTGCCGATCACACCCGCGATGGTGAGACCACCGGCGACCAGGGCACCGCGCGGACCCGCCCATTCCATGAGCAGCCCGAGGAGCGGCGGGCCCGCCAGCCCCCAGCCGGTGCTCGCGCTGCGCCAGACACCGAGCACGCGGCCCCGCATGTGCGGCGGCGGATCGGTCTGCAGGACGGTCGTACCGGCTGTGTCGGAGATCGACTCGAGGACGGCCATGGGCGCGACCAGCAGGATGAGCAGGACGAGGCTCGGCGAGAGCCCGGCCGCGACCTGGAGGAGAGCACCGGTGGCGGCCAGCACGGCGACCAGGCGTACGGAGGGCCGCTGCATACGCCCGGCAATGACCGCGCCGACGATCCCGCCCACGGCGAGCACGGTCGACACCGTCCCGAACTCCTCGGCACCGCCGGCCAGGGGGCCGGTGACAAGAACCGCGAGGGTCAGCCCGTAGTTCCGGCCGAAGACCGCGCTCACCGCGGTGATGCCGGCGAGGGCGACGAGTCGGGGCCTGCGGAGAAAGAACGCCAGCCCGTCGCGGGCGCCGGAGTCGGACCCGCCTCGGCGTTCCGGCCGATCGGCAGGATCTGCCGGAAGGGCAGGTTTCGTGCGGGCTGGGTGCGGGGCGCCTGCGTGGGGGCGCGATGCGGGATCCGCTGGGCGCAGGAAGGGAATGACGGCCGTGACGAAGAGGAAGGACAGACCGTTGGCTGCGTACGCGGCGGCGGTGCCGAAGCCGGCCACGGCCACACCGGCCAGCGCGACACCGATGAGGCGCCCGGAGCTGTGCACCACGGAGCCCAGGGCGATGGAGGACGGCACGTCCTTGACGGGTACGAGGTCGTTTCCCAGAAGGGCCGTCGCGGGCCCGTCGACCGTGGCGATCAGCCCGGTCACCGCGGCCAGCACCATGAGCAGGGGCATGGTGAGCAGATCGAACGCCACCAGGGCGGCCGTGGTGAAGGCGACAGCGCCGAGCACGGCCTGGCTGACGGCTGCCGTGAGCTTGCGCGGCCAGGCATCGACGGCGGCGCCGCCGGCCAGCCCGAGCAGCAGACCGGGCGCGGCCTGCACCGAGAGCGACAGGCCCGTGGCAGCGGCGGAGCCGGTGATCTGCAGCACCAGCAGGTTCTGGACGGTCAGCTGCATCCACGTTCCGGCGTTGGAGACGAGGTTCGCGACGGACCACCAGCGCATGCTGCGGTGACGCAGAGCACGCCACGGAGCGCGGTCCGGGCGTTGATCGGGGGCAGAGCGGGGCTTGGGTATCGCAGGCGGGGAGGAAGAGTTCATCGCAATCGCACGTCAGGGCTCGAGGTACGGGCGTGGGACAGAAAAAGGACCCCGGTCCCGGGGCGGCTGACGACTGCGGCAGCGATGCTCAATCCTCACAGACCGATCGGCCAGGGGACGCCACCACGCCCCCGCGGACCCTGCCCACCGGCGCCAACTCACCCATGATTCCGGCACGTTCGCGCCACCCGTGGCTTTGCTCACAGGAAGTCGTCATCACTCGACACATGGCCCCCCGAGGGGTGGAACCCCACCCTGGTACTCCCACCGGCGTGGGCAGCGTCACCTCGAGCGGTGCCTCACCTGCCCCGGTACGAGGGGGCCGGCACCCGACCGGTGATGCGCGCGCGTGCCCAGCCGTTACCAGGGCACTCGGCGGGTCGAGGGGGCTGCCGCGCAGCGACACCCGCGCCCCTCCTGCGAATCACCTGAAACACATGGCCCACCAAACACACCAACCACGTCAACCACATAAGTACGAAAGGGATCTCCATGGCCGGCTCTGACAAAGCGCACCGTACCGTCGCTGTCATCACCGGCGCGGACTCGGGCATTGGGCGGGCCACCGCGGTCCGCCTCGCCACGCAGGGTGTGGACATCGGCATCACTTTTCACAGTGATCACGAGGGTGCCGACGCCACGGCGGAGGAGGTGCGGCGCCGCGGCCACCGAGCAGCCGTCGCCGCCATGGATCTCACACTGCTGCCGGAGGCGGCCGACGTGATCGACCGACTGGCCGACGAGCTCGGCCGCCTCGACGTCCTCGTCAACAACGCCGGGACCGGAACCGCGACATCGTTCCTGGACCTGGATCACACCACCGTGCGCCAAGTCGTCGATGTCGACCTGATCGGCCCGTTTCTGTGCGGTCAGCGCGCTGCGCGCCGAATGATCGACCAGGGCGACGGAGGACGGATCGTCAACGTCACCTCGGTCCATGAGCATCAGCCCCGGGTCGGCGCGGCTCCCTACTGCGCTGCCAAAGGCGGCCTCGGCCTGCTCACCCAGGTGATGGCGCTGGAACTCGCCGAATACGGCATCACGGTCAACGCTGTCGCCCCCGGAGAGATCGCCACGCCCATGACCGGGCAGGAGGACGAGGACGTTCGAACGAAGCACCGCAGTGGCATTCCTCTGGGGCGTCCTGGTGACGCGCGGGAAGTCGCCTCCGTCATCGCCTTCCTGGCGGGCCCGGAAGCCTCCTACGTCACGGGAGCCTCGTGGGCGGTCGACGGCGGCATGCTCCGTATGGGCCCCATGGCCGGCTCGCACCTCGACAACGCCTCCTGGCGCCGCCCCTGAGGCGTGTCCGGCAGCTCGTCACCCGAGCCCCTATACCGGGGCCCTCACACTGGGCCCCTCACACTGGGCCCCTCACACTGGGCCCCTCGCTCTGGGCCCCTCGCTCTGGGGCCGGGTGGGGCCTCGCTGTCTGTCTCAGGCCCCCAGCTTCGACACCAAGGTGTTCAATGTGGCGGCCAGAGCGTCGAGGTCCTGTTCCGAGGGAACTCCGGGTCCGACGGTGCGAGCGAGTTCCTCGCCGGATATGACGTCAACGGCCCCGGCATACCGCTCCGAGCCCAACTCCTCGGCCGCAACCACCCGGGCGTGGCCCTCCAGGAGGACCAGAGTGGACTTGCTCCCGCGAGCTCCCAGCAGCTCCCGCACCTGATCACGGGTGATCGGGCCGTGCCCCTTGGGCCTAGCATTCCGCTCGCTCATCGGTGCGCCTCTCAGCCGGGCCGCGGGGCGTCCCGCTCGATCCAGTACCCCAACAGCCTCCCGTGAGGATCTCCCCGTGAAGCTCCCGGGCAGATCCTGACGCGTGAGTCCCTGCTGTTCGGCGGCGAGTGCCCGTGGGGCTCTGGTCCAAACAGAGCTCGGGAGTCAGGCGTTTGCCGTGCCCGCACAGGGGCACCCCGGACCGTGCCGGCGCCGCTGGATCCGCGAAGCGCTCGGTCGGCCACAGTCCGTAACGACGTCCCGTACCGACATCGCCGTTCCGACGTTCCGGCATCTCCGAAGTACCGACGTTCCGACCGTACCGACCGACCTCGACGTGACGGGAGCCCAGGGATGACCAACGCCGCCCAGCTTCCGCCCCCGCTCTCCCCTGCGGCAGCCCTGCGTGTGGGCGTGCTCGGTTCGTACGGCGGCTTCAACATCGGCGACGAGTCCATCCTGGCCTGCGTGCTGGACTGTCTGCGGACCCATCGGCCGTACGCTCGGCTCGTCGTCTTCAGCCGGAACGCCGAGCACACCCGCGTCCACCAGCACGGTGCCGACGAAGTCGTGGAGTGGGAGGGCGTCACGCAGAGTCGGGTGGTGGACGCGGTGTCCGGCCTGGACCTGCTGGTGCTGGGCGGCGGCGGCATCCTCTACGACGGCGAGGCGCGCCGGTACCTGCGGTTGGTCCGTGCGGCGCAGGACCGCGGCGTCCGCACGTTCGCCTACGCCGTCGGCGCCGGCCCGCTGCGGGAGGCCGACGACCGGGAGGCGGTGCGCACCGTGCTGCCGGAGATGGACGACGTGGTGGTGCGGGACGAGGAATCCCGGCTGGTGCTCGAGGAGGTCGGGGTCGAACGCGAGCTCGCGGTCACCGCCGATCCGGCACTTCTGCTGCCTCCGGAACCGTTCACCGGCCGGATGATGACACGCGAGGGCCTCCCCGCCGGGACCCGGCTGGTGGGGATGTCGGTACGGGAACCGGGCCGGGCGGCCGAGAAACTGGACGAGGGCGACTACCACGCGCTGCTCGCCGACGTGGCGGACTTCCTGGTCCGGCGCCTGGACGCCCATGTGGTGTTCATGCCGATGGAACGCGGCGATGTGCGGCACGCGCATGCCGTGTTGTCCCACATGACGGCACCTGACCGGGGGCGGATCCTGAACGGCACCTACAGCCCCGGGCAAGTCCTCGGTTTCATGCGCCACTTGGACCTGGCCGTCGGCATGCGCCTGCACTTCCTGATCTTCGCGGCGGTATCCGGGCTGCCGGTTCTGCCGCTCCCCTACTCGGGCAAGGTGTTCGACTTCGCGCGACGGGTGGGCGCACCGGCGCTGGTCGGTGTGGCGCGGGAGCAGGCCGGACTGCTGCTGGCGGAGGTGGACCGGCTCTGGGACGAGTACCCGCAGCGGCGTGACGATCTGCACGTGCGCGTCCGTGAACTGTGCGGACTCGCTCAGGTGACCTGCGCACGCTGCGGAGCCCTCCTCGACGAGATCGACGACAGCTTCCGTACCGGCCACGAACAGCGGCCGTCGCACCAGCGGTCGTACCAGGCCCATTCCCGTGGGTCGCCCCTGGCGGGCCTGCCCGATCGCGGTCTGGAGGACTTGAGCGCGAAGCCACGCCAAGCCTGAGCCGACCGGGAGCTCACGGGCGTCCCCCGAAGTTCCACGCCCGGAAAGAAGGGACGGGAGGTACCGATGCCGGTCCTGGAGCCGCCGGACGAACTCCGCACCGTCACCCTGCCGCCGAGGCCCGCCCAGCACGGGGGCCGGACCGAAGTCCTGGTGGTCGGCGGCGGGCCCGCCGGGTGCGGGGCCGCGCTCGCCGCGTCCGATGCCGGGGCCGAGGTGGTACTCGTCGAGCGCTACGGGTTCCTGGGCGGCAACGCGACGGTGGCGCTCGTCATGCCCCTGATGTCGTTCCACAACGAGCACAAGCAGGCCGCGTTCAACGGGACCGGGGAAGGGACCCGGCTGCTGCCCACGGACCACGGCGAGGGCGAGCCGGTGGTCGCCGGAGTCCTGTGGCGGCTGCTGGACCGGCTCACCGCGCGCGGCGGGTGCGTCCCGCCCTCCGTCGAGACCGGCTACACCGTGCCCTTCGACCCGGAGATCTTCAAGCTGGTCCTGCTCGATCTGCTCGACGAGGCGGGGATCCGGATGCTGTTCCACTCCTTCGCCTCGTTGGCCCTGCCGCTCGACGACGGCTGGCGCGTGGTCTTCGAGACCAAGTCGGGACCCGTGGTGATCGACGCCGACGTGGTCGTGGACGGCACGGGCGACGGCGACGTCGCGGCCGCCTGCGGAGCCCCGTACGAGATCGGCCGTCCCGAGGACGGCCTCGTTCAGCCGATGACGCTCATGTTCCGAGTCGCGGAATTCCTGCGGCCGCGGTTCGCCGAATACGTCCGCGCACACCCCGACCAGTGGCGCGGCGTGCACGGCCTGTGGGACCTCGTCGAGCAGGCCACGGCGGACGGTGAACTCCAGCTGCCGCGCGAGGACGTGCTGTTCTTCGGCACCCCGCACCCCGGTGAGGTCAGCGTCAACAGCACGCGCGTCACCGGGGCACTGGGCACCAGCGTGTGGCAGCTCAGCCACGCCGAGTACGCCGCCCGCGGCCAGCTGGCGCAGATCGACCACTTCCTGCGCAGCCACGTACCGGGCTTCGAGCGTGCGTATGTGGTCCAGAGCGGCACCCACATCGGTGTCCGGGAGACCCGCCGCATCCTGGGCGACTACCAGCTGACCGGACACGACATCCTGGCCGCCCGCCCCTTTCCGGACGCCGTGGCGCACGGTGCCTACCCGATAGACATCCACAACCCGGAGGGCACCGGCACCCTCCTCAAACGCGTGCCCACGGGTCACTTCTACGACATCCCGCTGCGCTGCCTGCTGCCCCAGGAAACGGATCACCTGGTGGTGGCCGGGCGCTGCATCTCCGGCACACACGTGGCCCACTCCTCCTACCGGGTCATGCCCATCGCGATGGCCACCGGGCAAGCGGCGGGCGTCTGCGCGGCGCTGGCCGCACGCCTGGGGCGCAGCCCGCGGGATCTGCCGTTTCCCCTCGTCCAGCAGGAACTGCTGCGTCAGGGCGCCTATCTGCGCGACGGCATCCCTGACAGCGCGCCCGTGGCGCCCTGAGCAGGTCAGGGCCTGTCTGGAGCTCCCTGCCCGCGCCGCGGCGCCCGCCCTCCGGGCCGACGACGTCCAGACGGCCCCGGACGGCGGACTTGCGCCCGGCTTCCACGTATGCCGACCGACGTATGTCCAAGGTCACGAGCGCATCTCGCCGTTGCCCGAGGCCAGTGGGTACGTCTCCTTCACGGCCCGATAGCGTGATGGTCTCCCTCACCGCGCCCCTGGGAGTTCACCGACCTCGTACGGGACACGGTGAGCAGCCGTGCACGAACCCGCGTACTGCAGGGGGCGGGAACCACCCGCGAAGTCCTGCCAGGCCGGAGGTACCTCACCCGTGAGCACGACCAAAGCAGCCCCGCCCGGGGTTGACCACGGCGACGCGGACGATGCGCAGGGGTGGCAGGTCAGCTCACCCCTCGTACTGATCATGCTGCTGCTCTTGGTGGTCGCGGTGCAGGGGCCGATCCGGGGGGCGGTGTCCGCACCGGTGATGCAGGGCTGGATGACCGTGTTCGTCGCGGTGGTCGTCCAGGCGCTGCCCTTCCTCGTCCTCGGTGTGCTGCTGTCGGCGGTCCTCGCGGTGTTCGTCCCGCCGTCGTTCTTCGCCCGCGCGCTGCCGAAGCGGCCCGCGCTGGCGGTGCCGGTCGCCGGGCTGTCCGGCGCGGTGCTCCCCGGTTGCGAGTGTGCCTCCGTGCCGGTGGCCGGAGCACTGGTCCGCCGGGGCGTCACGCCCGCGGCGGCATTCGCTTTCCTGCTGTCCGCCCCCGCGATCAATCCGATCGTGCTGACCGCCACCGCCGTCGCGTTTCCCGGCCATCCTCGGATGGTCCTCGCCCGGTTCATGGCGAGTCTGCTGGTGGCGTGCGTGATGGGCTGGTTGTGGCAGAGGCTGGGCCGCACCGACTGGCTGCGTCCACCGGACCGCCCGTCGTTCGACGGCGTCGGCAAGGGGGCGGCGTTCTGGGGATCCGTACGGCACGACGTGATGCACGCGGGCGGGTTCCTCGTCGTCGGCGCGATGGCCGCGGCGACCCTGAAGGCGGTGGTACCGGCAAGCCGGCTGCAGTCCGTCGCCGACAACCCGGTGCTGTCGATCCTCGCGCTGGCGGTCCTCGCGGTGCTGTTGT
>CAMLJW010000249.1 GCA_946480485.1 uncultured Streptomyces sp.
ACAAAACGGAGTTGATCAAACCGCAGAGACCCTGGCGGACGCTGTCCCAGGTCGAGTTGGCCACTGCCGAGTGGGTCGATTGGGGAATTCAGCGCCCAGTCCGAGGAGGGCAGAGGTGTTGTCGTCGGCGTGGCCGCCGACGTGGCGGTCGTGGAGGACCTCGACCTGATCGTAGCCACGGCTATGGACCACTGGGGGCGCATCGACGTCCTCGTCAACAACGCCGGCATCTTCGACGACGCGACGCTGCTGACCCTGCCCAAGGAGTCCTGGGACCAGGTCATCGCCGTCAACCTGACCGCGCCCTTCCTGCTCACCCAGCGTGTCGGACGGATCATGGCCGAGCAGGGTGGCGGGGCGATCGTCAATCTCGCGTCGATCGACGGCCATGGGGTCGACGGACCGTATGTCGCCTACAACGTCTCCAAGGCCGGCGTACTGCACCTGACCCGCCAGACCGCGGTGGAACTCGGCCCGGCGGGCGTCCGCTGCAACTCCGTCAGTCCCGGCTGGACCAGAACGCCGATGGTCGAGGCGGCACTGACCGAGGAGCAGCTCCAGGTGATGGCCAAGGGCTGGTGCCGGTCACCGAACCGGCGCATGGTCACACCCGAGGAAGTCGCTGCCACCGTGGTCTTCCTCGTCGGCGACCAGGCGTCCGGTGTCAGCGGCACCGACGTCGTCGTGGACGGCGGAACCATCTCGAACCTTTTCATCCTGGAGACACTGCCCGACTGAGCCGCTGCGCTCGGAGAGAACACGGAGGAGACCCAAATGGCCACAACACCCGCCTCCACAGGCCTCGCGGGCAGGACCGTCGTCGTGACCGGTGCCGGCAGCGGCATCGGCGCGGCCTGCGCCGAGGTCTTCGCGGACGCAGGCGCCCATGTGGTGCTCGTCGACCGTGACGGCGCGGCGATCGAGGCCCACGCCAAGGCGGTGGGAGGAACCGCCGTCGAGGCCGACCTGTCATCCGTCGACGCCGTCGAGGCGCTGGGCCTCACGGGAGACGTGCTGATCAACAACGCGGGCTTCCAGCACATCGCGCCCGTGGCGGAGTTCCCGATCGACACTTTCCAGACGATGCTTTCCGTCATGCTCACCGCGCCGTTCGTCCTGGCGCGGTCGATGCTGCCCGGCATGTACGAGCGCGGATGGGGCCGGATCATCAACATCTCGTCCATCCACGGCCTGCGGGCTTCCCCGTTCAAGTCTGCCTACCTATCGGCGAAGCACGGCCTTGAGGGGCTGTCGAAGACCATCGCGCTGGAGGGCGGGCCGCACGGCGTCACCTCCAACTGCATCAACCCCGGATACGTCCGGACGCCGCTCGTCGAGCGGCAGATCGCCGCTCAGGCCGCCACCCGAGGCGTACCCGAAGAGCGGGTGATCGACGAGGTCATGCTCGCGAAGAGCGCCGTCAAGCGGCTCACCGAACCGCGTGAGGTCGCCGAAGTCGCTGCCTTTCTGTGCGGCCTCGGAGGAGCCATGATCAACGGCGGCTCGCTGACCATGGACGGCGGCTGGACGGCACAGTGACCTTCCCCTTGAGTGACCCTCTTTCATCGATGGAGCTGTGAGTTGAACAAAGTCTTCGGGTCCGCGGCCGAGGCCGTAGCGGACATCAACCCCGGCGCCTCGGTCGCGGTCGGCGGTTTCGGCCTGTGCGGCATTCCCTCGGTCCTGATCGCCGCACTGTACGAACAGGGTGCCGACGGCCTGGAGGTCGTCTCCAACAACTGCGGCGTGGACGACTGGGGGCTCGGCATCCTGCTGCGCGCCCGACGCATCGCCCGTGCCACCGGCTCCTACGTCGGCGAGAACAAGGAGTTCGCCCGCCAATACCTGTCCGGCGAACTGGAGTTGGAGCTGAACCCCCAGGGCACGCTGGCGGAACGGCTGCGCGCGGGGGGCTGCGGCATCCCGGCGTTCTACACGCCCGCCGGAGTCGGCACCCAGGTCTCGGAAGGCGGACTGCCCTGGCGCTACGCCCCCGACGGAACCGTCGCCGTGGCCTCACCCGCGAAGGAGACCCGTCCCTTCGGCGGCAAGGACTACGTCCTGGAAACCGGCATCACCACCGACTTCGCGCTCGTACGGGCCGTACGCGGCGACCGGCACGGCAACCTCGTCTTCGAGGCGTCCGCCCGCAACTTCAACCCGTTGGCCGCGATGGCCGGCAAGGTGACCATCGCCGAGGTCGAGGAACTGGTCGAGCCGGGCGAACTGCCGCCGGCCGAGATACACCTCCCGGGCGTCTTCGTCCAGCGTGTGGTGACGCTGACCGCCGAAGAGGCGGCGGCCAAGCGGATCGAGAAGCTGACGGTCACCGCGCCGTCCGCGTACGAAGGGGCGGCCACCCGATGAGCTGGACCAGGAACGAGATGGCCGCCCGAGCGGCAGCCGAACTGACCGACGGCTCCTACGTCAACCTGGGCATCGGTCTCCCCACGCTCGTGCCCAACTACGTGCCTCCGGGCGTACACGTGGTGCTGCACTCGGAGAACGGCATCCTCGGCACCGGCCCCTATCCGGACGAGGCCGCCGTCGACCCTGACCTCATCAACGCCGGCAAGGAAACCGTCACCGTCCTGCCGGGAGCGTCCTTCTTCGACTCCGCGCTCTCGTTCGGTATGATCCGCGGCGGTCACATCGACACTGCCGTGCTGGGTGCCATGCAGGTTTCCCGCCAGGGCGACCTCGCCAACTGGACGATCCCCGGCAAGATGATCAAGGGGATGGGCGGTGCGATGGACCTCGTCCACGGTGCCCGGCGCGTCATCGTCCTGATGGACCACCTCGCCAAGGACGGATCGCAAAAGATCCTGGAGGAGTGCACCCTGCCCCTGACCGGCAGGACCTGCGTCGACCGGATCATCACCGACCTCGGCGTCATCGACGTCATCGACGACGGCCTGACCCTGGTCGAACTCGCGCCAGGAGTGGGCCTGGACGACATCCGCGCCGCCACCGGCCCTTCGCTCTCGTACGGCGCCGAGCGCGTCCTCGCCCCGCAGGCCTGAGGCCTGCGCGTACAACCTCCTGGAGCACAGCAGGAACGAACACCAGCGCGAGGTCGCCTTCGTCACGGGTGCCGGCTCGGGCATCGGCGCCGCAGTTGCACGCCGACTCGCGGCTCGCGGCGCCGCGGTCGCGTTGTTCGACCTCTCCAAGGCCGGAGTGGAGGCCACGGCCGCCGCGATCGAGGCCGACGGAAGCCGCGTGCTCCCGCTGCACGGCGACGTCACCGCCGACGACCAGGTCGAGCAGGTGGTCGCCACCGCCGTGACCACCCTCGGGCCACTGACCACCGCGGTCGCCTGCGCGGGAATCGCCGTCACCGGCACAGCCCTCGACGTGTCGGTGACCGACTGGCAGCGCACACTCAACGTGAACCTCACCGGCGTCTTCCTGACCGCCCGGCACACGATCCCGCGGATGATCGAGTCCGGCGGCAAGGTGTTCACCGCCATGACGCGGGCGTCCAGGGCGCCGAGGGCTTCGCCGCCTACTGCGCGTCCAAGCACGGTGTCGTGGGGCTGATCCGCTGCCTGGCACTCGACCACGGCCACCAGGGAGTGCGCACCAACGCCGTCTGCCCGGGCTTCGTCGAAACCCCAATGGCCGATGAGATCTTCGACGGAGTCGGTGACGGCGTACGCGACTACTACGCAGCGACCGTGCCTCTCGGACGATTCGCCACTCCGGACGAGGTCGCTGCCGCGGTTGCCCACCTCACGTCCGCCGAGGCGTCGTACACCAACGGGCTGCTCTACGTGATCGATGGCGGTGCCACCGCCAGCTACTTCGGAGCGGGACCTGTCGGCGGCCGAGGCAAACGTGATGCGCCCAGGGGTCCCGCAGCGGCTTGCCCCGCTCCTCGGTGACATGCACGACGAATTGCACGCCGCCTCGTGGAAGCCGGTGAACTGTGACTCTGCCCAGGGGCTTCAAGGCCAATGCCGAGCGGCAAGCCGCCCGTCTGCGCGCTGAACTCGGCATCGCCGAATAGGGTCGGCTCCGGATCGACCTGCTTGCCGACCACCTTGGCGTGCGGATCGTCAGCGCCGATCGGCTCGTCGCGCGCGAGCGCCTCGAAGAACTCGAGCGCCTGCAGGCCTATGCGTTCTCCGCGGCGACCTTCGAAATCAACGACAAGGCGTATGTCGTCACGAACCCACTGCGCGGCCCAGGTCGGCAGGCCAGCGACGTCGCTCACGAACTATCACATCTGATCCTCAAGCATGAGCTGACGGAAGTCCGCGATCTCAACGGAGTGCCGTTCCGGACATGCCGTCCTGAGCAGGAAGAAGAGGCAACCGCGCTGGGAGGCACCCTCATGCTGCCCCGCCTCCTCCTCCTCGGCGCCGTCCGGCGCGGCTGGGGGCCGACGGAGATCGCCGAAGAGTACGGAGTCACCGAGGAGATGGCGCGCTTCCGGTACAACACGACCGGGGTGGCCAAGCAGGTCCGGCGTGGACCTGGCAGATCATCGGCCTGAGGGGAAGACGGTGCGTGCGCTCTGCATGTGCAAGGTCAACGATTCGCAGGCATGTGGGGCCGGCGCAGCGTGGACGCTCACAATCCGGACCTGGGACATCTGAACGCGTGTTTCGCCTTCTGGCCTCATGGCAGCTCTCTCATCGGGCTCGCCAGGACTCCGCGGAGCGCTTGAAGGAAGTGCGCTCAGTGGCCAAGATCGTGAGACGAACTACCCGTGGCCGCTGCTGAGACACGACTAATCAGTGCAGGTAGACGAGGTGCCGTTGGTCAGCGGATTCGAGAACCTACAGCAGGTGAGGTACAGGTGCAGGTGCTCGGAACAATCCGCTGCCGAGCTCGCCGGCTCCTCGCCCGAGGTATGTTGCCCTCATGACATGGCGTAGGAATGTCAACGAGAGCTTGAGGCGGCTCACCGGCTACGAACTCCGCCGCTCGACGCCCCCAGTGTCCCCGCAAAGTCCCAAGCGGGGTTCTGAACAGACAGCGGAACGGGGCTCTGGCCCCAGATTCCCCGCCGACTACGACGACGCCGCCAGGGACGTCATACGGGAGGTGTCTCCCTACACGATGACCTCACCCGAACGGCTCAATGCCCTGGTTCTCGCCACCCGTTATGTCAGTCGGCACAACATCGCGGGGGACATCGTCGAGTGCGGAGTGTGGCGGGGCGGCAGTATGCAGGCTGCCGCCCGCACACTGCTCGGCCTGCACGACACGGAGCGGCACCTGTACCTCTTCGACACCTTCGAGGGCATGCCGGAGCCGACTGAAAAGGACCTGCGCCGGGACGGCGAATCCGCCGCGGATCTGCTCGCCAGACAGGACAAGAGCCGCCCCATCTGGGCGGTCGCCACGTTGGAGGACGTCAAAGAGGGCTTCCAACGGGTTCCGTACCCCGCGGATCGCGTCCATTTCGTCCGGGGGCTTGTGGAGGACACCATCCCCGCCCAGGCCCCCGAGCGGATTTCGATCCTGCGGCTCGACACCGACTGGTACGCCTCTACGCGCCACGAACTGGAGTACCTCTACCCGCGGTTGGTCAGCGGCGGCGTCCTCCTTATCGACGACTATGGCTGGTGGCAGGGGTCGAGGTGTGCGGTGGACGAGTTCCTGGAGAAGACGGGCGCCCGACTCCTCCTGCTCCGCATGGACGAAGGCCGCATCGCGGTCAAGCCGTAGCGCCGGCATCAGGAAGTCGCGCCCACTGAGGCGCAATGACCTGACGGGTGCTTGCAGCGCACCGCGGCGCCGACCGCGGTGCGCTGCCGAGGCGGCGACGGGTGCCTGGCGCGTCGGCCCCAGGCTCATCCGGTCAGAAGGAGCCGGTCAGAAGGAGCCGGTCAGAAAGCGGAAACCCTGAGGAGACGATCCTTGACCGTGTCCCCGTCCTGCGACGGCCAGGACCAGTCGAGGCTGCCCGCTCTCTGCAGGGCCGCCTTGACGGTCCCGGGTGATGCGGTGGGGTGGGTGGCTCGGTACAGCGCCGCGCCGCCCGCCACGTGCGGGGCGGCCATGGAGGTGCCGGACATGGTGGTGTAGCTCTGGTTGTAGTGGGTCGAGGGGATGCACACGCCCGGGGCGATCAGGTCGACGTCGGGGCCGTAGTTGGAGAAGTCGGCGAAGGTGTCATCCTGGTCGGTGCGGCACGTCGGCCGGCCCAGGCCGCCGGGCTTGCCGTCGAAGTCCGCCAGCGCGCTGACGGTGATCACTTCATCGTATGCGGCCGGCACGGTGTTCTTGGCGTCGGCGTGGTCATTGCCGGCCGCCACCGTGTAGGTGACCCCCCTGGCGACCGCGTTGCACACGGCCCGATGCATGGCGTCGCCGTTGGTCCTGCCACAGTTGCCGTCGTCGGTGCCGGTACCGCCCAGGCTCATGTTGGCCACCTCGATCCGGTCGGCGTTCTGGGCGACGTAATCGATGCCGCAGAGGACGGACGAGGTGGTTCCGATGCCGGCGGGGCTGAGCACCTGCACTGGCCACAGCCGCACCCCCGGTGCCACCCCGACGACCCCGGTGCCATTGTCCAGGGCCCCGATGGTGCCCGCCACATGCGTGCCGTGGCCGTTCATGTCCGAGGGCGGCAGGTAGGGCATCCAGCAGTTCTTGCCGCCGGCCCGGTACACGTTGAGATCGGGGTGGCGCATGTCGATTCCGGTGTCGATGACGGCGACGTCCGCATTGACCCGGGTGTCCACACCGTTGATGGCCGCGGCCCGGCTGAGGTCGGCGTCGACCCGGTTCACGCCGGTCGGGGTCGACTGGGCCGTGGCACGGACCCATCGGTCCTGCTGCACCGTCTGCACCTGCGGGTCGTTGGCAAGCGTGGCCGCGGTGCGCGAACTCATCGACGCCGCATAGCCGTGGAGGGCATGGCGATAGACACGGTGCACCACGGCGCCCATGGTTGAGGCATGCTCGATCGCCGCCGTCACCACATCGTCCGCTCCGCTCTGCTTGTCGGTGGCGGTCTCCTTGAGGGTCACGACGTAGCGACCGGGGATCTTGTCGGTCTTGCCGGACGCTGCGACTGCGGATGCTGTGGCCGCGGATGCTGTGGCTGTGGGTGGGAACGTGGCGGGGAGCTTGACTGTGTGCGGGAACTGGGCTGAGGCTGACGTGGCGACAGCGCCCGGCGTACCAGCCGCCAGGGCCAGCGCGACGAGGGCCACGCCAAAGATTCTGGGCATCCCGGACCTTTCTCAAGAGCGTTGGGGCGACGAGCCGGCCCGACCGTTGTGTGCCGGATTTCGGCTCGCTGGGTTGTCTAGGGCCTGTCCTGAGTTTCCGGCTGGGCTCGCGGGGCGTAACACGCACGCTCGCCGCGTTGCCGAATGCCCTGGTAGCTCCTCCTCCAAGGTCATAAGGACCAGGGGGGGGACCCCCACCGAGGACCTTCCGGCGCCTTGCGATCGCACGCACCACGCCCCGCTCCAGCCCTGAAACTCACAACAGGCCCTAGAGCTAGCAGGTCTGCGACCACTGGCCACCCTCCAACGTCCGGCGATGCGGAATTCTTCGGCCACCTGTCAGCCGTGTGGCTCTGTGACCTGTTCGCTGTGACGCTTCGTCATACTGGCGCGCAGCGGGGCCGGTCCGGCTTCGAGTTCCGGGTTCCAGGCTTTGGTGGCGGCGGGCAAGCCAGGCGGCTGCTCGTAAAGACCGGAGCGTCCACCCGGATCCGGTGGAGACGTTGATCGCCGCGCTGTGCCGTTTCGCGTACGGCCCAGCCGGGCGGCCCCGTTCCGGGCCGAGGGCCCGCG
>CAMLJW010000250.1 GCA_946480485.1 uncultured Streptomyces sp.
CCGCGTAGAAGACGCCGTCACGCAGGTCCGTGATGCGTACTTCGGTGAGCTCCTGGCCGACGGCCTCCAGCACATCCTTGAACAGGTCGTGGGTCAGCGGTCGCGCCGGAGCCATGCCCTGCTGCGCGAAGGCGATCGCCGTCGCCTCCCCCGGCCCGATCCAGATCGGGAGGTAACGGTCGCCTCCCACTTCGCGCAGGAGCACGATCGGTTGGTTGGAGGGCATTTCGACCCGGACACCTACGACGTCGAGCTCGTTCACACAGCAACCCTAGGCCGTGCTCGACACCTTTGGGTAGTCGGGCACGGAACGGGCGGCCGATCCGGCGTCCCACCAGGCCACCGGTTCAGGGCAGCCGGACGCCGAGCGCGGACTGCACCAGCGCGGCATGCAGCTTCACCGCGAGCCCCGCCAGCTCCTTGGCCCGCGCCTGTGCGTGTGCCCTGGTCTGGGGATTGCGGTGGCGCCGCAGCGGGGCAACGACCTGGTCGACGAGCCCGGCCTCGCGGTCTGCGGCGGCCTTCATGGCACGCAGGTGCCGCGGCTCGATCCCGAACCGCCCGAGCTCCACGACAAGCCCGGCCACGGTCACCGCCTCGGCGTCGTAGACCCCGTCCGGCAGCGGGGTGATGAGCCCGTACGACTCCCACTCCTCGAGCTCCTGCTCGCGGATCTCGGCGGCGGCCAGCAGCTCGGACCGTCCGATCCGGGCCGCTGTGGGGCCCTCCGGCTCACTGACGGCCTCGCCGTCCTGCTGCGGCGCCGCGGCGGGCAGCTGCACCGCCTCACCGCGCACCATGGCGTCCAGGTGATCGCGAATCACCTTCAGGGGCAGATAGTGGTCCCGCTGCATGCGCAGCACCTGGGCCAGGCGCTCCACGTCGTCCGGGCTGAACTTCCGGTACCCCGACGGGGTCCGCTGCGGTTCGACCAGCCCCTCCGACTCCAGGAACCGGATCTTCGAGATGGTGACTTCGGGGAACTCGTCGCGCAGTACGCTCAGCACCGTGCCGATGCTCATCAGCCCACTGGACGCGGCGACGGTGCCGTTTCCAGCACCGCCGCTCGGTGTGTGAAGCATGGAACTTCCCTATGAGTCCCCCCGGACGGACGCTGGAAGTGGGTCAGATGCCCCGCTGGCTCGCGTAGAAGACCAGCCGATACTTGCCGATCTGCACCTCGTCGCCGTTCGACAGTGCGACGGAGTCGATCCGCTCCCGGTTGACATACGTGCCGTTCAGGCTGCCGACGTCCGCCACGGCGAACGAACCGTCCGGTTGGCGCCGGAACTCCACATGGCTGCGGGACACGGTCACGTCGTCGAGGAAAATGTCGCTCTGCGGATGACGACCGGCCGTGGTCAGCTCGCCGTCCAGCAGGAAGCGGCTGCCGGAGTTGGGACCGCGACGCACCACCAGGAGGGCCGAACCGAGCGGCAGCGCGTCGACAGCGGCCTGCGCCTCGGGAGAGAGCATGGGCATCGGCGTCTGGCCGGTGGCCTCGGCGTCGTAGGCCTCGAGGCCGGAGATGGAGATAGCGGAAGTGGTCTCCGACGGACGCTCGGGGGTCGGCCCGGCCCGCAGCGGCGCGCCGCAGTTGGAGCAGAACCGGCTGTGCTCCGCGTTGCGGTTCCCGCACCTCGTACACACCAGGGCCGACATGGACGGATCCTCCTGCCGCGGCTGGCCTGCCTGGGCATTGGACGCGTACGGATCGGAGGGCAACCCCCCACCCGTACTTGAGGTTGACGGTTCCCCGAAACCTATGCGGCCGGAGTGGCCAGGGTCAACAGACGGCGCGCCCTGACCACCGGAAACGTCACTGCCGGGACCACCGACCTGTTCCCGGAACAGCGGGCGATCTCCCTGCCCCTCGGCGTTTTCGGGGCGCGATACGCGATGCCGGGCAGTGACGTTGACACTGCCCTCTCGTGTGCTCTTGCCGAACAACTTCGTAAACAACTTCACGGGCGATTCCCCTTGACCGAAACAGACCCGCCCGTGGGGCAGGACGAACCCTGATTGAACACACCGGTCGAGCCGGACATCCTTACAACGTCCGCGTCCACCAGACAGTTTCCATCACGCACCACCCATTCGATGCGTCGACCCCCCGCAACCTCATGCCCTGGTGGAGCGGCCCTCATGCACACCCGCTTCACGAGGAGGACGACCGACCGTAGTCAGGCCACTTCGCTGGTCGCAGGGCGTCCACGACGATCTTCTTCGAGCGTTCCACCGTGGCGGTGGCCTGCTCCTTCTCCAGAGTCTGTACCACCCCGCCGGGGATGTTGAGCGCCGGTTCGAGGTCCTGCGGCTTGCCTATGACCTTGAAACGATAGGGCGCGCTGATCTTGTTCCCATCAACGCTCACTCCGCCGCTCGCGTCCGTCAGGTAGGTGCTGGCGACCACCCGTACGCCGTTGACCTGGATCGCCTCCGCTCCGGCAGCGCGCAGCTCCTGGATCGCGTCGAGCAGCATGTCGGCCTTGACCGTCCCCTTCGTGTCGTGGATGGTCACCGTGATGCCGGGACCCTGCGCCGCCACCGTGCCCGCCAGGATGCCGAGCTGCCTCTCCTTCTCGACCATCTGCTTGCGCGCCTCCTCGGCCTGGTCCGAGCTGTTCTCCAGCTCGGTGCGCTGATCTTCGAGCCCCTGCTTCTCCTCTTCAAGACGCTGCGTACGGTCGTCCAGTTCATCGAGGATGCGTACGAGATCTTCCTGGCGAGCGCCGCGCAGGGCGCCGTTGCTGTCGCTGTTGGATGCCACTTGAACGGCCAGACCGAAGCCGAGGCCGAACAGGAGGAGCGCGACGATGAGTTGCGCACGTGACAGGCGTGGCGGCCACAGGCCCTTCACCAGCCGCTGACGGCCCGACAGAGCCGGAAGGGCCTGCTCCGGCTCGACTTCCGTCGTCTGCGCGGCAGCCGGCACCTCTTCGGGCAGCTTCTTGCGCAGCGGGTTCGCGGGGGTCTCGTCCTTGCAGCTCATCGGCATCACGCCCGGAACACGTGCCGACGGATCGCCGCGGCGTTGGAGAAGATGCGGATGCCGAGGACCACGACGACTCCCGTGGACAGCTGGGCGCCCACACCCAACTTGTCGCCCAGGAAGACGATCAGCGCGGCGACCACCACATTGGACAGGAACGACACCACGAAGACCTTGTCGTCGAAGATTCCGTCGAGCATCGCGCGCAGGCCTCCGAAGACTGCGTCGAGAGCCGCTACGACAGCGATCGGGAGATACGGCTCGACCACCGACGGAACCTCGGGCCGGACCAACAATCCAGCCACGACGCCCACGACGAGGCCCAGTACGGCGATCACGATGTGCCCTTCTCTGTGCTCGGCTCTGCTGTTCGTACGATCACGCTCGGCGCGGCCGGCAGCCGGACGTCTTCCTCGACGGACATATTGGTCCGGATCCCGAAGTTCTCGTGCAGCACGCGCAGATACAGCCCGTCGGCGCTGTCCCGGAACTTGGTTCCCAGCCGCGTGCCGTCCCCCACCGCGAGCACCGTGTAGGGCGGCACCAGCGGTTTGTTGTCGACCAGTATCGCGTCACCCGCGGCCCGGATCGCGGACAGCGCGGTCAGCCGCTGCCCGTTGATCGTGATGGCCTCGGCTCCCGATTCCCACAGCCCGTTGACCACCCGCTGCATGTCGCGATCGCGCACACGTCCGGTATCGGAGAAGCCCGAGGTTTGGCGCACATCTCCGTCACCGCCCTGGTGGGCTTCCTTGGCGTCGTTCACGACGAGCTTCACGCCGGGGCCGTGCACCTTCACTGCCCCTGACAGAATGCTCACCAGATCGCCCTGGTCGCCGCCGTGCTCCCGCAGTGCCTCACGCTGCCGAGCGCTTACGTCATCGCGCAGCTTGTCGATACTGTCTTCCAGCTTGTCGGCCGCCGCGGTCTCACCGTCGATGCGGTCGATGAGTTCCTCGCGTTCCTTGGCGACGACCGGTGCCGCGACCCGCGCCTGCGCCGCTCCCACCGTCACCACCAGAGCCGCCAGTACGAGGCCGGCCGCGAGGCCGAGTTTCGCCCGCAGCGTCTTCGGAACGCCACCCGTGCCTTCGGCCTTCTTCCGGGCGGCAGCTTCGGCGTAACCGTCGTCCACGCTGTGGTCCATGACGTTCGTGAGCAACGACATGGAGGCGTCCGGGCGCGGGGGGCGCGCAGGGGTGCTCCGAACGTGGGGGTGCTGCGGCATGCCGCACATCGTCGCATGTCGCGGCCAGTACATCCGAATGGCCCCACCGGCGTGCCGAACGGGTCCCCTGGAGGGCACCGTCCGGCACGCGCGCGTGCTCAGCGTCCGGCGCTGTCCACGACGGACGACCACTCGTCGAGCAGGGCCTGGGCGGACGCGTCGTCGGGGCCCTCGGCCCACAGGTGTGTGACCGCCTCCGCGGGGTCCGGAAGCACCATCACCCAGCGCCCGTCGGTCTCCACGACCCGTACGCCGTCGGTCGTGTCCACGAACCGCTCACCGGCCGCCTCCACCACACGCCGCATCACGAGTCCCTTGACGGCCCAGGGTGTCGCGAGGTCGCGTCTGAGGACGTGCGCCCGCGGGATCCGCGCGTCGATCTGGCTGAGGGTGAGCTGCGTCCGCGCCACCAGACCGATGAGCCGTACGAAGGCCGCCGCACCATCGAAAACACTGCTGAACTCCGGCACGATGAAACCGCCGCGCCCGTCTCCTCCGAAAATCGTCGCGTCGTCACGCCCGACTCGCGTCAGATCGTCCGGCGAGGTGGTCGTCCAGTCGACCTGGGTCCCGTGGTACGCCGCCACCTGCTCGGCGATCCGCGTGGTGGTCACCGGCAACGCCACGCGCCCGCTGCGCCGCTCGGCGGCCACCAGGTCGAGCATGACGAGCAGCGCCCGGTCGTCCTCGACGATCCGCCCTTTCTCGTCGACGAGCGAGAGCCGCTCGCCGACCGGGTCGAACCTCACTCCGAAGGCGGCCCGTGCGGACGCCACGATCTCCCCGAGCCGCACCATCCCTGACCTGCGCGCGTCCGCCGTCTCGGTGGGCCTGGACTCGTCGAGACCGGGATTGATCGTCAGCGCGTCGACACCGAGCCTGCCCAACAAGCTGGGCAGAACAAGTCCGGCGCTGCCGTTCGAGGCATCCACGACGACCTTCAGCCCGGATTCGGCAATGCCGGTTGTGTCGACATTCCTGAGCAGGGAGCCCGTGTACGAGTCGAAGACACTGGCCGGGAAGTGGAGATCCCCGATCTCGCCCGGGAACGCCCGCCGGTACTCCTGCCGCGCGAACACCCGGTCCAGCTTCCGCTGACCCCCCTGCGACAGATCGGCCCCGCGCCCGTCGAAGAACATGATGTCGACGGAATCGGGCACCCCCGGCGTCGTCCGGATCATGATCCCACCGGCACTGCCCCGCGCGGTCTGCTGCCGAGCCACAGGCAGCGGTACGTTCTCCAGGTCCCGTACGTCGATGGCGCTGGCCTGCAGCGCCGAGATGACCGCTCGCTTCAGCGCACGAGCACCCCTGGAATGATCGCGAGCCGTCGTGACCGTGGAACCCTTCTTGAGCGTGGTCGCGTACGCACCAGCGAGGCGCACCGCGAGTTCCGGGGTGATCTCCACGTTGAGGATCCCGGACACCCCACGGGCACCGAAGAGATGGGCCTGTCCTCGGGACTCCCAAATGACCGACGTATTGACGAAGGCGCCGGCCTCGATGGTCTTGAACGGATAGACCCGCACGTTCCCCTGCACGATCGATTCCTCGCCGACGAGGCACTCATCGCCGATCACGGCGCCGTCCTCGATACGGGCGGCCCGCATGATGTCGGTGTTCTTTCCGACGACACAGCCGCGCAGATTGCTGTGCTGGCCGATGTACACGTTGTCGTGCAGAACGGCCTTGTGCAGAAAGGCCCCGCTCTTCACCACGACGTTCGAGCCGACGACGGTATGCTCGCGGATTTCTACGTCGGCCTCGACCTTGGCGTAGTCACCGATGTACAAGGGCCCCCGCAGAACCGCGTCGGGATGCACTTCGGCGCCCTCGGCCACCCACACGCCGGGCGAGATCTCGAAGCCGTCGAGTTCGACGTCGACCTTGCCCTCCAGGACGTCGGCCTGCGCCTTCACATAGCTCTCGTGAGTGCCGACATCCTCCCAATACCCCTCCGCGATGTAACCATAGATCGGCTTGCCCTCCTTCATCAGCTGCGGGAAGACATCACCGGACCAGTCGACGGAAACGTCCGCCTCGACATAGTCGAAGACTTCGGTATCCATGACATAAATTCCGGTATTCACCGTGTCCGAGAAAACCTGGCCCCAGGTCGGCTTCTCCAGGAAACGCTCGACCTTGCCCTCCTCGTCCACGATGGTGATACCGAATTCCAGCGGATTGGGGACCCGGGTCAGACAGACGGTGACCAGCGCCCCCTTTTCCTTGTGGAAATTTATCAGCTCGGTCAGGTCGAAGTCTGTCAGCGCATCACCGGAGATCACGAGGAAAGCATCGTCCTTCAGCGCCTCCTCGGCATTCTTGACGCTGCCGGCAGTACCGAGTGGCTTCTCCTCATTGGCGTAGGTGAGCTCCATCCCGAGCTCTTCACCGTCACCAAAGTAGTTTTTGACCAGCGAGGCCAAGAACTGGACGGTTACGACGGTCTCGTTGAGCCCATGCCGCTTGAGCAACCGCAGCACATGCTCCATGATGGGGCGATTGGCCACGGGCAGGAGCGGCTTGGGCATGCTTGAGGTCATGGGGCGAAGGCGTGTGCCTTCACCTCCGGCCATCACGACGGCCTTCATGTCGGAAGCGTCCTCCTTGAAGAGACGACTGTCTAGCCGACTTCACCCGTCCAGGTTGTCCCGCACATTCCGCTTGCGGGCCATCAGAGTCACTACGGCCGCCCATTCGGCGAGCTCAATCGGCCATGGCGTCCACGCGAACAAGTCGGCGGACCTGAACCACGTAGAGGATCCCTGCCCACCAGTAGAGCGTTGTACCCCATCCTGCGAACGCCCATCCGAAAATAGCAGCGAGTGACGCGATCCATCCACTTCCGTCGCTGAGCAACAGCAACGGGAAGGCATACATCAAGTTGAACGTCGCAGCTTTCCCCAGGAAGTTCACCTGCGGAGGTGGATAGCCATGGCGCCTGAGGATGCCCACCATCACCAGCAGGACCAGCTCCCGCGCCAGGAGGACAGCCGTCAGCCACAGGGGAAGAATCTCGCGCCAGGTGAGACCAATCAGAGTCGACAGAATGTAGAGCCGGTCGGCCGCGGGATCCAGCAGCCGGCCCAGACTGCTGATCTGGTTCCAGCGCCGGGCGAGCTTGCCATCCAAATAGTCAGTGATGCCACTCAACATGAGCACCAGAAGCGCCCAGCCGTCGCTCTTGGGACCGCCGAACTCAGGCCTGAGGATCAGCCACAGGAAAAGGGGTACGCCAACGAGGCGCGCCATGCTGAGGATGTTCGGGAAGGTGAGGACCCGTTCTGTCTGGACGCGGGTCTCCTGAACCTCCACCCGGGGCCTCCTGTGGGAACGTGCCAACGTTGCCCCCTGACCTTACCCTCAGGCATCTCCACACCATGCGGAGGGGTTCGAGTAGCACCCTCGAAAAACAAAAGAGCTTCGGCCCCCGGACTTGTCGTCCAAGGACCGAAGCTCTAAAAAGAGTTCGGCGGTGTCCTACTCTCCCACAGGGTCCCCCCTGCAGTACCATCGGCGCT
>CAMLJW010000251.1 GCA_946480485.1 uncultured Streptomyces sp.
GGCGACGCCATGTGCATCGAGCTCCTCCAGGACATCGGTCAGTGGCTCGGCGTCGGCATCGCGAACCTCGCGGCGGCCCTGGACCCGTCCTGCTTCGTCATCGGCGGCGGAGTCTCGGCGGCCGACGACCTGCTGATCGGCCCAGCGCGGGACGCCTTCCGCCGCCATCTGACCGGCCGCGGCTACCGCCCCGAGGCCCGTATCGCCCGCGCCCAGCTCGGCCCCGAGGCCGGCATGGTCGGCGCCGCCGACCTCGCCCGGCTCGTCGCCCGCCGCTTCCGGCGCGCCAAGCGGCGTCGGGTGGAGCGGTACGAGCGATACGAGCGCTACGCGCAGTCGCGCCGTACGACACAGGGATCGCTGTGACGCCTTCACTGCCCCACCAGCCGTCGTCGCCCGACGAGCCGCCTCACCCACCCGAGAGCAGGGGCCGAATGATCCGCCGCCGCGCGCTGACCCTGCTGATCATCATGCTGCTCGTCGGCGTCCCCGCCGGCTACCTGGTGATCTCCGCCAACCAGAGCCGCGCCAGCGGCAAGGACAAGGAGGAGAAGTACTCGGCGACCGGCCTCACCGAGGGCTGGCCCTCGGGCCTCCAGCGCCGCGTCTACCAGATTCCCGTCCCGCCGTACTCGGAAGAGGTCGCGTACTACGAGACGAACAACTGGAAGACCAGCCGTCTGTACACCCAGTTCCTCACCAGCGACGACGGCCTCGACACGTTCCTCAGGGACATAGGCACCACCCGCGCGGCCCTGGAGAAGAACGACAACAACGCCATCAGCGTCCGTGACCAGTGGATCGTCGGCTGGGAGTTCGGGGAACCGGGCCCCTGGTCGAGCCTCACCCGCGAGCGGAAGAATCCGGCACCCACACTGGACATAGTCGTCAACTGGTCGAAGCCCGGCCACCCCATGGTCTACGCGGTCTCCCGGACGACGCCCTGATCCACTCCGGCTCCAGCCGTCGGGACGCCAAGGTCGGAGCTGTGCGGACCGGGCGGGGAAGCAGCCCACGGAGGACAGTTGTGTCATGGGAAGTGTCAGCGGTTCCCGGGCAAGAGCCACTGATCCGGGTCCGTCGGCCAAGGGCTTGCGCCGCGGTGGGTACGCTCCGCTGCGGGAATACGCGGTGATCGGTGACGGCCGCACCGCCGCCCTGGTCGGCACGGACGGGTCGGTGGACTGGCTGGGCCTGCCCGACCTGGACTCGCCGGCGGTGTTCGGCGCCTTGCTCGACCGCACCCGCGGCGGCCGGTACACGCTCGCACCGTCCGTACCCCACTGGACCGAGCGCCGCTACCTGCCCGGCACCAACGTCCTGGAGACGACCTTCCACACCAGCCATGGCACGGCGCGCGTCACCGACACACTCACCCTGCACCACGACACGACGCTCGCACCGACGCGGGAGCTGCTGCGCCGCCTGGACGGAGTGTCCGGGACGGTGCCGCTGCGCTGGAGCGTGCAGCCCCGGTTCGGCTACGGCACCCGCCACACCCGGATCGTCCGGCGCGACGGTATCCCCGTGGCGGTAGCCGGGAGGGACGCCCTCGCGGTCTGCGCCTGGGGCGCCGGCGAACCCGTATGCGACAACGGAGCCATCAGTGGCCACGTCGAACTCGCCGCGGGCCGGCGTGCGCTCATCGCGATGCCGTTCGCCCATCAGGAACCGCTCGTGCTGCCCGCCCGCGCCGAGTGCGAGGCACGCCTGGGCGCGACCTGTGCGGACTGGCGGAGCTGGGCGCACGACCGCCTGTACACGGGACGGTGGAAGCACGCGGTGATGCGCAGCCTTCTGACACTGAAGCTGCTGGTCTACGCCCCTTCCGGTGCGGTCGCTGCGGCGGTGACGACCTCGCTGCCGGAGGAGATCGGTGGCGAGCGGAACTGGGACTACCGCTTCTGCTGGCTGCGCGACTCCGCCTTCACCCTGGCCGCGTTCCTGCAGTTGGGCTGCCCAGCGGAGGCACACGCCTACTTCTGGTGGCTGATGCACGCCTCCCAGCTCACCCATCCCCAGCTGAGCGTGCTGTACCGGCTGGACGGTGGCCGCCGCACTCCTGAGCAGACCCTGTCCTGGGAGGGCTATCGCGGCTCCTGTCCGGTCCGCATCGGCAACGCCGCGGTGGGCCAGATTCAGCTGGATGCGTACGGCGAGCTGATGCAGACCGCCTGGCTTTACGCCCATGCCACGGGATGCCTCGACGCCGACGTCGCACGCCGTCTCGCCGAGCTGGCCGACTTCGTCTGCGCGTGCTGGCGGGAGCCGGACGCGGGCATCTGGGAGGTGCGCAGCCCGCCCCGGCACTTCACCCAGTCGAAGATGATGTGCTGGGTGGCACTCGACCGCGCCATCGACCTGGCCGAACGTGGGCTGCTCTCCACCCGGCACCTGCCCCGCTGGCAGACCATGCGCGACCAGATCCGCGCCTTCGTCGAGACCCGCTGCTTCTCTCCCCGCCGCAACAGTTATGTACGTTCCGCCGACAGTGAGGATCTGGACGCCGCCGTCCTGCTGGGCCACCTGTACGGATACGGCGGCGATGATCACCGCATGCCGGCCACGATCAGCACGCTGGACCGCCGGCTGCGGCACGGACCCTACGTCGACCGGTACTCGGGAGAAGACGGCCTCGCCGGCAACGAAGGAGCGTTCCTCGCCTGTTCCTTCTGGCTTGCCGAATCCCTCGCCCGCACCGGCCGCCTGCCGCAGGCCATCGAGCTGATGGACGAGCTGGTCGGCCTGGCCAACGACGTCGGCCTCTACAGCGAGGAGATCGACCCTGCCACCGGCGACTTCCTGGGAAACCTGCCCCAGGGCCTGAGCCACCTGGCGCTGATCAGCGCCGCCCGCGCCATCAGCGCCGCGAGCAAGGACACGGCATGCTGAGCGCGTGGGGAACCGCCGCGGGAGCCTTCGTCGGCACACTGGCCCTGACGACCGCGCTGCGCGCCGCCAGCGAGCTGAGCATGACCCGCATGGACCTGCCGTTCCTCCTCGGCACGGCGGTGACCGTCAACCGCACCCGTGCCAAAGCCGTCGGCTACCTGATGCACTTCCTCAACGGGCAGGTCTTCGCGTTCGTCTACCTCGCTGTTTTCGCCGCCATCGACCAGGCCGGCTGGTGGCTGGGCGCCCTGTTCGGACTTGCCCACGGCCTGTTCGCCGGCACCGCACTGGTCAACATCCTGCTGCCGCTGGTCCACCCGCGCATGGGCAGCCCCCTGACCAGCGCTCCACAGACAGCGCTGCTGGAACCACCCGGTTTTCTGATGCGCAACTACGGGCCCGGCACCCCCGTGGTCACCGTCCTCGCCCACATCGGATACGGAGCGATCGTCGGCGGCTTCACGGATTTCGCACCCTGATGCGCAGCCCATGATGCCGACACGGCCACGCGGACACGCCGGTGAACCCGTGTGCTCGTACCCGTTGACGCAGCTCGCGGCCCGGGAGCCGGGGGTCGGCGTCAGACGGCGTGGCCGAGCCTGAGCTCGGTCCAGATGGTTTTGCCCTTCCGGGAGAAGCGCGCTCCCCAGCGGTCGGTGAACTGGGCGACCAGGAACAGTCCGCGGCCTCCCTCGTCCTCTGTCGTGGCGCGGCGCAGGTAGGGCGAGGTGTGGCCACCGTCGGAGACCTCGCAGATCAGCGTGCGGTCCCGGTCCCGGAGCAGTCGGAGGCTGATGGGCTCCTCCCCGTAGCGAATCGCGTTCGTCACCAGCTCGCTGACGACCAACTGGGTCGTGTAGGTCGTGTCCTGCAGACCCCACTCCTCGAGTTGGCGGCTGACACGGGTGCGGGCGGCTGCCACGGCCGACGGGTCACGCGGCACCTGTTGGCTGATCATGCTGTCGGCGTCCAGGGCGTGGACGCGTACCAGGAGGAGTGCGGCGTCGTCTTGCGCCGACCCGTCAGACCGTGCGGCGATGATCGAGTCGCAGGTCTCGGCGAGACTCGTGCCCGCGCGGTCCATCACACGGGTCAGAGCCTTGAGCCCCACATCGGCGTCGTGAGCCCGGTCCTGTACGAGGCCGTCCGTGAAGAGGGCGATTCGGGCGCCCTCCGGCAGGTGGATGTCGGTGGATTCGAAGGGCAGCCCACCGATCCCGAGGGGTGGGCCAACGGGCAGATCGAGGTGGGTCGCCGGCTGTCCGGTGAGGGCGACCACGGGTGAGGGGTGGCCGGCGCTGGCGACCGAGAGGGTGCCGGTGACCGGGTCGTAGACGCCGTACAGGCAGGTGGCGCCCAGTGCCGGGTCTTCGAAGAAAGGAGCGGAGATGCGGTGAATGCCGATGTGAGCCTGGGCGACGAGATCATCCAGACGGGTCAGAAGCTCGTCGGGCGTCAGGTCGAGAGCGGCGAGCGCTTGTACCGTGGTGCGTAGCCGCCCCATGGTGGCGGAGGCGTCCAGCCCATGCCCGACGACATCCCCGACCACCAGGCCGACGCGCGCTCCGGACAGCGGTATCACGTC
Source organism: uncultured Streptomyces sp. (assembly GCA_946480485.1). The sequence continues at coordinate 4,478 of CAMLJW010000251.1, forward strand.
GTACCAGTCGCCACCGACCCCGAGGGGCCCCGCCGCCGGAACGTAGCGATGCGCAACCTCCGCGGCCGTCGCGTCGGGCAGCCTTCTGGGCAGCAGACTGCGTTGCAGTGCGAGAGCCACACCATGCTCATGCGTGTAACGGCGCGCGTTGTCCAGGGCCACAGCGGTACGCGACACGAGATCCATGGCCAGCGCCTGGTCCTGCCCGGTGAATCCATGACGCGGCGGGGCGCGTGTGAAGGACGCAGTGCCGAGCACGGCGCCGCCGGCCTCGAGCGGGAGGACGATGCGGTGGGGGACACCAGCCGCTCGCGACCTGCCGAAGAAGCCGAGCCACGGCTCCGGGACGAGGGGCCGTGTGGACGACCGCTCCGCCACGCGCCGCAGTGCGCCCCTTTCCTTCCCTGGTGATCCGGATGGCGCACCGGTCACCACGTACTCGGCCACCCGGATCTCGGCACGGTCGGCGAACTCCGGCACGGCGGCGCGAGCAAGGTTCTCGGCCGTACCGACGACGTCCAAGGACGCCCCGATCCGGCTGGCACGTCCCAGGAAGGCCAGCCGGACGCCCTCCTCGTAGCGTTCCGTGATCTCGAAGGCGGACTCACAGACTCCCAGGGGCTTGCCGTCGGCGTCCTGAAGCCGGAAGTAGGAGCAGGACCAGATCCACTGGTGCTCCGGATCAGCCGGCGTGGGACTGCCGTACATCACATCGAAGACCGGTTCGCCGGTCTCCAGTACGCGCGCGATGATCTCCTCCAGGTCCGCGTATCCCGGAGGAGACAGGACCGCCCCCAGGGGGAGGAGATCGTTGATGTGTTGACCCATCCATTCGTCGGCAGCGAACCCCAGTTCCTCGTACAGATGATTGTTGATCCAGTGGACGCGCAGGTCTGGGCCGTAGATCGTCAGCACGATGGGTGACTGTTGAACAGGCCGTCGAGGAGGGACCGGTCGGTCGCCCACCGTTCGGCTCGTTCCGCCTCGGCCGCCACCACGATCCACGCCGCGCCCTCCGCGGGGTGGCCCAGCAGGCGAGTACGCAGCACGATGTGCGTCACGCTGCCGTCCGGCCGGTGGATCGTGCGGTGGTCGGTCCGCGTGGGCTCCCCAGGGGTGGGGGCGACCGGTGGCTGACCGGCCACGTCAGGGAGGACCTCGGTCAGGGAGCGACCCACGACCGTGTGGGCGGGACGGCCGAAAAGGTCCTCGGCCGCTGGACTCCACCCGATCACCGCTCCCTGGGCGTCCACGATCACTGTCGCGGCGGTCGCCGCGTCGAAGGGGCCGGTGTCATCGACCGCGATGGCTGGTTGGACAAAGGACATGGCACCCATCCTGACTGGATCCGCAAAAACAGCGTATCGCTGTGCCCCGACCGCGTCTTTGGTGCACACACGGGGAGCGAGCCTCGCCTTGCCTGCTGGGCAGCCGGACGGCCGAAGGGCCGGCGTCTATCGGGGGCCCGTTGCCGGCTGGCACTATGTGTCTGTCGGAATGTTCGATCGAGGACGGTCAGGGACGCATGGCGGCGCAAAATGGACGAGGCGGCGGCGGAGCACGGGCTGCGTCGCGTCCGGACGAGGCGGTGGGGCGGGACAGCGTCCTGCGCACGGCGCTCCAGCTTTTCCTGCAGCACGGATACGCCGGCACGAGCATGAAGGCCATCGCCAACGAGCTGGGCATCTCGGCCCCGGCCCTCTACTGGTACTTCCCGTCCAAGGAAGAGATCTTCGCCAGCGTCCTGGAGGTGGCCCTGGCGGACTTCTGGTCCGCGGTCCGAAACTCCCTCACGGACGGGGACCCGGTCCTCCGGCTCGGTCAGCTGGTCCGTTCGCACGTGGTGTGGCAGTTGCGGCAGTCCGACGTCGCCCGCGCGTTCGACGTGAACGCCGGTATGCGGCACCTAATCCGCGAACTCCCCGAAGAGCGCGCCGAGGCCATCATCTCCATGGAACGCGAGTACATCACCGAACTGCGCGGCATCCTCGAAGAAGGCAGGCGTCGCGGGCTGTTCGCCTTCGAGGACGTCAAGGTCGCGGCTTTCGCCATCACGACGATGTGCGAATACGTCCACACCTGGTTCAACCCGGCGCGGGAGATGACCGTGGAGGACGTCGCGGCCCACTACGAAGAGCTGGCGCTGGCCATGGTCGGTGCCCGTCGCGACGGTGGACGCCGGACGGCTGCCGAAGCCTGACCGACGTCCACCGCGAGGGGGCCGGGCCTTACTCGGTGGGGCGCTGTCGCGCTTGGCCGTCCAGGGGCATCTCGCTCTGCACGATCGGGATGCAGCCACGTTGCTCCAGGGCGGCCAGGAAGGGGCCTGGCTCAAAGGCCAGTTCGGGATCGATCCAGCCGGTCTGCTGGGGTGGCTGGACGGCGAGGAGTTCGGCTCCCACGGCCGCGGACACGCCGGTCACGCGGCCGGTGGTGTCGTGGCCCCACCGGGGGTGCCCCGTCTGGTAGGTGCGCAACGTCGAGCGGCCGTCACGCAGGCCGACCACTTCCACGGTACACATGAGGGCCCAGCCGCGGTCGTCACGCTCTCCCGCCCCTGACCTCCCAGATGCGGTCGCGGACGGCCTCACGGATGGTCATCCCGCCCGCGCCCGCGCCCGCGACCTCGGCATCGTCCAGAAGGCCGTACTTGTTGAGGACCCGGACGTCCTCCATGATCTCGTCGCGCCAGCTCACCCGGGTGGCACAGAACGTCAGCTGGGGAAAGCTGCGCACCAGCGATGTGGTCTCCGGGTGGGGCACGTAGTAGACGCGATGGCGTCCGACGGGTTCGAGGAAGTCCACCCAGCGGGAGCCCGGCGGCGGCCGGAATGCCGGTGGCGTCCAGCAGCGCAGGGTCGACTTCCCGGGCACCGTCGGCCGCCAGGTCGTCGTCCGGCTCGCCCACCCCGAGCCGCTGACCATTCCCCGCTTCCTGCCCGTGAAGCAGTGCGGCAACTTCGGCGCGGTCACCCCGTACGAGTCCATGGTCACCGCCTGGGGCCTGGCACACGCCGTGGACCCGCAGCGCACCGAGGTCCCCGACAAGACCCTCGACGCCGCCGTGGCCGTGTTCTCCAGGTTCTCCCAGGTCGACACCAGATGCGTGGTGCCGTCCGGGTCGACGAGGTTGAAGCAGTGCCAGAAGTGACGTAGCGCTGCGTTGGCGACGTCGTCCACGTCGACGGTCCAGCTGATGTCGACGT
>CAMLJW010000252.1 GCA_946480485.1 uncultured Streptomyces sp.
GGAGGCGCGGCTGCGCGAGCTGCACCTGTCGGTGCGGAAGCCGCAGCCGAAGTAGTTCTTCTCAGAGCGCTCTTCTCAGTGCGCTCTTCTTAGTACGTGAGCGTGGCTGCGTGAAGGTGGCTGCGGAGCCAGCTCAGACCTGTCTGGAGTGTCCTGCCTGCGCCGCGCGTCTGACACGGCGCCTCGCTGCGTTGCCGGGGGTCGCCCGAGTACGCCCAGTACGCGGGCGACCCTCCGCGGTGAACGGGCGGCCCGCGAGGAGGGCGCGATTCTGCACGGGGTGGTCACCCGCCCGAGTGTCCACAACGCCCAGGACGCCCACGACCGGGACTGAACCACCATCGGTCCACCTGTCGCAGCGCGATCCCCGCCCCGATGACCGCCAGACCGGTCGACAGCCCTCCCAATCCCCGCCCCTCCCCGCTCGCGCCGAACCGGTTCAGTGGCCGCCCGAACAGCGGTGCCGTGGCCTGGCGCACAGGCGCTGGGCGGACGGAACGGCACGGTCAGATCTCGGTCGGCTTGATCCCTGCTTCATGCAACACCTTCATGTTTTCCCGGCTGAGCTCCGCGAACGCGCTGATTTCCGCCATATGCGTCTCACCGGCGAAGCCCACCGGCCCGTCCCCGAGCAGTACGGCGGGGTCCAGCTCGGCCTCGTACACGATGGTGGCGTTGCCCTCCAGGAGGGGCTGCCACAGGTCGCCGGCGGGCTGGAGCAGGCTCCTGGCGATGCCACCGGGGTTGCGCACGGTCACCGGTCGCTCCGGCTCGACCAGCCCGAGGCGGGACAGCACCGCGCGAGAGGCCGCGACGCCCGACCCGCACGACGGGGTCAGCCCCGCTCCCCGCTCGTAGGTGTGGACGAACACCTCGTCCTCCGCGAGCGGCAGCACGAAGGACAGGTTGGCTCCGATCGGGAACACCTCCGGCGAGGCGGCCACCCGGCGGCCGGTCTCGACCAGCTCCGCCTCGTCGTAGGCGTCGATCAAGGTGATCAGGTGCGAGTTCGGCACCGCGACCGCCGTCACATGGCGCGACGCGTGGAACGCGGGAAGCAGCCGGTCCACGTACTCGCCGTGCGCACCGGCCTCGGCGACGACGGGCTGCGCCGGTGCGAAGTCGACCGCGGGCAGTTCCACGGAAACCTGCCGCACCCCGTGCGGCGTGCGGCCCTGGTCGCGGACGGTGAAGGAATACGGCCCCTGCTGCACGACCACAGACTCCGCCTGATGCCGGTCCAGCAGCACGCGACCGGCGCACCGCATGCCGTTGCCGCACAGCAGGGCCTGGGACCCGTCCGGGTTGAAGAACCAGGCCCGCGCGCCGCCGTCACCGTGGTCGGCCACGAAGTACACTCCGTCGCCGCCCAGCCCCCGCCGACGGTCGCACAGCAGGCGGACGGCACGGGTGAGCTCGTCAGCCGCGGCGAAGTGATCGTGGGGCGTGCCGTCCACGACAAAGATGTCGTTCCGCGACCCGTGGGCCTTGATGAGCGAGAGAGCAGGCATCAGGTACTTTCCGTCGCGCGGTCCCACCGGGTCCGGACCGGCTGTCATTCCATGCTATCGAAGCCCTCTCGAACACCGGGGAGCTGTGAGAGGCGCGGCTCACAGCCTGGCCGCCGTCGCACGGACGGCTGCTTCGTGCCACGTGTTGTCCGGGCTGTCGGAACGGGCCTGACGGGTACGGGCGTTGCGGCACAGAGGTACGACGGAGGGGTGCGGCATGTCGGTGGACGGCGAGGTACGGCGGCTCAAGAGCGAGGCTGACGAGCCGGGGTGGGAGGTCGACCCGGACGACGACTGGGGCGTGGCGGTCGTCGCCACCGTCGGGCGGCAGCTGAGGCTGCGGCGGGAGGCGGTGGGGATGCGGGCCGCCGAGTTCGGGACGGCGGTGGGGTACGGCGAGGACATGGTCTACAAGATCGAGGGCGGGAAGCGGATTCCTCGCCCGACTATCTGGACAGGGCGGACGAGGTGTTGGGGGCGGGCGGCCGACCGGTGACTGAACCCAGGCAGCTCCGTCCGGCGTCCCGTCCTGGAACTGCGATATGGCATCATCCGGGCTCAGGCCCTCACGCCACGTGAGTCGACCGCCTTCATCGAGCAACTCCTGGGGGAGACATGATCCGCAACGCCTCTGCCAAGGACGCCCCCGACCTGGCGTGGTTCAAGAGCAGCTACAGCAGCAGCAGCGAAGGTGACTCCTGCGTCGAGATCGCCACCACTCCCGTCGCGGTAGACCTGCGCGACTCCAAGAACATCGCAGGCCCCCAGCTTGCGCGGACGCCGGACGTGTGGGCGGACTTCGTGACGTACGCGTCGGGGAGCTGACCCCGCAAGCCGGTTACGGGTGGGCCCGGTGACGTCGTACGACGCCGCCGGGCCCCACTCATGGATGCCCCCGCGGGTTACTCGGACTCGCCGCCGAAGCGCTCCTTATACGTCTCCAGGTCCTCGTCCGTGATCTTGGCGAAGAGGACCGGGGGGACGGTGAAGGGCGTGCCGGCCGGGACGGAGGACAGGGCGCGGGCCTCGTCCGCGCTGACCCAGGCCGCCGTGTCGTCCGTCAGCGCGAACGCCGAGCGCATCGCGGCCGACGACGCGGGGATGAAGGGCTCGGACACCACCGAGTAGAGGTGGATGAGGTTCATCGCCGTGCGGAGGGTCAGCGCCGCGCCCTCCGGATTGGTCTTGATCTCCAGCCAGGGGGCCTTCTCCTCAAGGTACGAGTTGCCGGCCGACCAGAGCGCGCGCAGCGCAGCCGCCGCCTTGCGGAACTGGATGGCCTCCATCTGCTCCTCGTACACCGCGAGCAGGCGCGTGATCTCCGCGCCCAGCTTGGCCTCTGCATCGCCGGGCTCGCCGCCCGCCGGGACGTCGTCGCCGAAGCGCTTGCGGGAGAAGGAGAGGACTCGGTTGACGAAGTTGCCGAGGGTGTCGGCGAGATCCTTGTTCACCGTGGCCGTGAAGTGCTCCCATGTGAAGGACGCGTCGTCCGACTCGGGGGCGTTGGCCATCATGAAGTAGCGCCAGTAGTCGGCGGGCAGGATCTCCAGCGCGTCGTGCGTGAAGACACCGCGCTTCTGGGACGTGGAGAACTTGCCGCCGTAGTAGTTGAGCCAGTTGAAGGCCTTGATGACGTCGACCTTCTTCCATGGCGCCCGGGTGCCCAGCAGGGTCGCCGGGAACATCACGCTGTGGAAGGGGACGTTGTCCTTGCCCATGAACTGCGTGTAGTGGACGTCCGCGTCGGACTCCCACCACCACGAGCGCCAGTCACGGTTCTCCGGGTCCTGGTCCGCCCACTCCTTCGTCGAGCCGATGTACTCGATCGGTGCGTCGAACCAGACGTAGAAGACCTTGCCCTCGGCGGCCAGGTCCGGCCAGGTGTCGGCCGGGACCGGCACGCCCCAGTCCAGGTCACGGGTGATCGCTCGGTCGTGCAGGCCCTCCGTGAGCCACTTGCGGGCGATGGAGGAGGCCAGGACCGGCCAGTTGTCGGCGCGCTCGTCGACCCACGACTCGACCTCGCCGGCGAGTGCCGACTGGAGGAGGAAGAGGTGCTTGGTCTCGCGGATCTCCAGGTCGCCGCTGCCGCTGATCGCGGAGCGCGGTTCGATGAGGTCGGTCGGGTCCAGTACGCGGGTGCAGTTCTCGCACTGGTCGCCGCGGGCTTTGTCGTAGCCGCAGTGCGGACATGTGCCGATGATGTAGCGGTCCGGCAGGAAGCGGCCGTCGGCGTTCGAGTACACCTGGCGGATGGCCCGCTCCTCGATGAACCCGTTCGTCTTGAGCTCGCGGGCGATCTCCTGCGTGATCTCGCGGTTCTGCGGGGACGAGCTGCGGCCGAAGTAGTCGAAGGCGAGCTCGAAGCCGTCGTACACCGCCTTCTGCGCGCCGTGCGCCTGGGCGCAGAACTCGTCGACCGGCAGGCCCTGCTCCTTGGCCGCCAGCTCGGCGGGCGTGCCGTGCTCGTCCGTCGCGCAGATGTAGAGGACGTCGTGGCCGCGCTGGCGGAGGTACCGGGAGTACACGTCCGCCGGGAGCATGGACCCCACCATGTTGCCCAGGTGCTTGATCCCGTTGATGTACGGAAGGGCGCTGGTGATGAGGTGTCGAGCCATCGCGGGCTGCTCCCAAGTCGCTACGCGGAGTGACGGTTCCTCGATGATGCTTCGACCGTCTACGAACCTAGAAATCGTAGCCGACTGGTACGGGCCGCCCGCTCCCCGTTTTACGTGTAGCTGCGGGCGGCCCGGGGTGTGTGGTGCGGGTTGCGGGAACCTACGGGCGCCAGGACGCCAGTACGCCCTCGTAGACCTCCGCGTCCGTCAGCTCGCGCGGGGTCGGGCCCGCGTGGAAGAAGGCCGTGTTCTCGGTCTTCAGCCTGCGGAGGTAGTCGAAGGCCTTGTTGCCGTGCTCGCCGAACGCGACGAAGGAGAAGAAGACGGCGGGGTGGTTCTTCGCCGCGTCCGTGAGGGACTGGGTGGCGGGCGTCTTGGCGTCCGGGGCACCGTCCGTCTGGAAGATCACGAGGGCGGGGGCCGGAGTGCCGCCCTCGGACATCACGCGCTTCTCATGGTGGATGATCAGTTCCTGGACGGCTGCGTGGTAGCTCGTACGGCCCATGCGGCCGAGGCTAGCGTGGAGCTCGTCGATCTTGTTCTCGTGGTGGGCGAGGGTGAGCTCGCCGGTGCCGTCCAGTTCCGTGGAGAAGAAGACGACGTGGACCGTGGCCTCGGGGTCCAGGTGGGCGGCGAGGGCGAGGGTCTGCTCGCCGATGGCCTGGGCGGAGCCGTCCTTGTAGTACGGGCGCATCGAGGCGGATCGGTCGAGGACGAGGTAGACCTTGGCGCGGGTGCCGGTGAGGTTGTGCTTCTTGAGGGCGTCGCCGGCAGCGCCGTAGGCGGCGACCAGGCCAGGGGCACGAGACTTCACTCGGGCGAGGGGGGTGGCGGGCGCGGGTGCGGGCGCGGTTTTCACCTTGCCCTTGGCCTTTGCCTCGGCTACGCCTTCGGCCGGGTTGTTGTTCCCATCGGGAGCAGCTGCACCACCCGCGCGGCTCTCGTCGTCGACCGCGGGTGGCCCCTCTGGGGTCTGATCGCCGTCGGCGGCTGCCGACTCGGCCGTCTGTGCGGCGAGGGGGGTGGGCTCGGCCTCGGTCCTCGGCTCGGGCTGGGGGTTTGCAGTCACCTCGGCGGCGGCGGCGGCGACGACGGGCTCGGGCTCGGGAGTCACCTTGGCGGCGGCCACGGGCTCCGGTTCCGGGCTTGGGGCTGTGGCTACGGGTTCGGGCTCCGGTTCGGGGGTTGCGGCCGCGGCCAGGGGCTCGGGCTCCGAGGTCACCTCTGTGGCGGGCTCGGGCTCCGAGGACGCTGCGGCGAGGGCGGGCTCCGGCTTCGGTTCTGCCGCCGGGGTCTCCTCTGCCGTGGGCGCCGTCTCTGCCACGGGCTTGGCCTCGGGCTCGGGCTGCGGCTCTGGGGAAACCTCGGTGGCGGCCTCGGGCTCCGGCTCAGTCACCGGCTCGGGCTCAGTCACCGGCCGCGGCGTGGGCTCGGAGGGCGCCTCGGCGACAGGCTCGGTCTCGGGTTCCGGTTCCGTCGCCGCAGGAGTCTGCTTGGGGACCGTCACGTTGTCGAACGCCGCCGACACCAGGTCGTCCACGGCGGACGACCTGGTGTCGGCCGTCGTGGACGGGGCAGGGGCCGAGGCGTCGGACCCTGCCCCTGCACCGTCCCTGGCCCCGGCGGTGGCAGTGGAGGTGGCGGCGGTAACGGTCGGTTCCGCGGATGTCGGCGTCGGCTCCGGTGCCGTCTCCTGACGTGCCTCCGGCACGACGGGCTCGGCACCCTCGGACGTACGCCCCTTGCGTGACTTTCCGAACGCGTTTCGCAGGAGGTTGAGAATGCCCATTGCGCAACCCTTCGCGTGAGTTGGTTCCGTCAATCCCTGGCCAGGACGGACACGTAAGGTTAGCCGTCAGCTTCCGAGATCTTCATCAGGCCCGAGCAAGCGTCCGAACCCGATGTCAACACCCACTCCAACGCCCTGTCGGCTCACCGGCGTTCTCTGCTCGTTGACCTGACGGCCGTGTCCCCGAACGCGCGTACCCCGAGCGTCACGCCCGACCCGGAAATGTGGGAGGGGCCGTGCGCAACCTGCTGATCCTGATCGGCTCGACCGGCTCGCACGCCGGTGGCCGTTCCGCGATGACCTGTCGATCTCGCTGTGGTGACGCCTGTTTTCACGAGGTGCCCAACACCAGCACCAACGAGTACGTCGGCGACGTCATCGCCGGTGTGCTCGGCCGCCGTTGCAAGATGGCGGGCCGCCGTCGTGGTGACGGTCACCGCGGCAGCCGGAGGTGCGGCAGTCAGCTGCAGGATCGGACGGCTCAGGCGCAGGTCGCGGCCGGCCTGCACGACGGTGCGAAAGCCGTCGCGGACCGTGGACCGCGGCCCCCGCTGTGTGGCGCAGCGCCCGGGTGGTCCGCATACCGGCGGAAACCTGGCCTGGATCCCGGTATCGCCGATGTGCAAGCCCGCAAGGTTTCATGATCGGTTGCTTGGACAGCAAACATGATCACGAAGGCCCGTGGGCTTCTTGCGTCCGGGGTACCGCCACTTCAACTACCTCGCACAGCGTGACCGGCGAGCTCGCCCGCCACCGCCGCACGCCCATCGAGTTCGAAGACCCGGGTTACCCGGTCCGGCAAGCCGGGGCAGAAACAGGTTGTCACTGGGTCAGCAGGCTGATGTCGTTCTGTGGGGCCTGGGTGTTGGCTTGCGTCAGGGCCATGCTCAACGGCACGAACCAGGCCACGTTCGGCTTCCCGACTTTCTCGCCGCAGACTTTATCCCCTTTCGGCTTCTTCGGGTCCGCATAGATGTGACCCCCCTTTACGAGGCCGACCCCCTCAATCGTCGTCGCGTTCGGGGTGGGGTCGGTGAAGAGCGGACCCCCGCTGTCACCCTTTTGTGTGCACACGTTGGTTTGGATCAAGCCGTCCGCGATGATGTTATCGAGTGATTTCCTCACGCCCACCGCTGTCACCTTCCCACACGTGGTTTGTGTTCTAGTCCCGTTCTTGCACACCTTCATGTCAACAAACGGCTCACGCAACCCGGTTACCGGAAACGTCTTGTTGCCGAAGGCTTTCAGCTGCCCCAGCGCCTTGTCATGGAGGATGTTTCCCTTTTTGAGGGCGACGACTCCCCAATCGGCGTCAAGCGGGGGGATCCCGTACTTGTGTCCCACGCCACCGACAATTATGCCGTTGTCCGCCTTGATGCGGAACTTGCTGTTGGCGGCGGGCTTGGTCTGGTCGAAGCAGTGGGCGGCGGTGAGGAACCCGGTGGATTCGTTCTGGCTGTTGTTGATGCGTACCGCAAAGCCCATGGTGCACGCACCTTTGCCCTTTACGTTGACTGATGTGCCGCCGGAGACGCCTGATTGATCACTGAGTTGGCCGCCTACGTGGTTTTCTAACTTCAAGTCGGCGCCCAGATTCGGCAGCTTCACTTTTTTGTCGCTGAACACGTCCACCACCAGGGTGTTCGTGTTCGGGTTCACGCCGACCGAAAAGTCAAAGTCGGCGCGCTTCCCCAGGGTGGTGCTGAGCCGGGTGATGCGGTCGA
>CAMLJW010000253.1 GCA_946480485.1 uncultured Streptomyces sp.
GGACGCCAACCACAAGCCCGAACTGATCTGCGCTCTCACCGAGTTCGACGGGCTGTGCGGATTCCGGGCTCCGCTGGCGGCCGCCGACCTGCTCGCGGCCCTGGAGGTCGGCTCCCTCAAGCCGTACGTGGACCTGCTGCACACCCACCCGGAAGACGCCGCCCTGCGTGAGGTGCTGACGGCGATCCTGTCCGCGGACCGTGACCAGGTGGCCGCGACGGTCACCGAAGCCGCCGAGGCCTGCGCCCGCCTCGGCGGCGCCCACGCCCCGTACGCCGACCTCGCCGACCACTACCCGGGCGACCCCGGCGTCATCGCCGCGATGCTGCTCAACCACGTCCGACTGCAGCCCGGCGAGGCCCTGTTCCTCGGCGCCGGCGTCCCGCACGCCTATCTGAACGGCCTCGGTGTCGAGATCATGGCCAACTCCGACAACGTTCTGCGCTGCGGCCTCACCCCCAAGCACGTCGATGTCCCCGAACTTCTGCGCATCGTCCGCTTCGAGGCCGGCGACCCTGGCGTACTGCGCCCCGAGGCAGCCCCCGACGGCGAGGAGGTCTACGAGACGCCGATCGACGAGTTCCGCCTCTCGCGGTACGTCCTGCGGGAAGGCACGTCCGCTCACGACCTCACCCTCCGCACCCCGCAGGTCCTGCTGTGCACCGCGGGCTCCCTACAGGCGGGCGAACACACCCTCGCCCCCGGCCGGTCCGTCTTCGTACCGGCGGGAGAGAAGATCGAAGTATCCGGGCCCGGCACGGTCTTCCGGGCCACCGTGGTGGCCTGATGCGGTCGCTGTGGTGGCCCGACACCCGTCCCGGTGGCGGCCTGGTGCGGTCAGCGGTGTTGGCCTGACGCGGTAGCGGTGTTGGCCTCACGTCGTCCAGTGGCAGCCGGACGCGGCGTTGTCGGCCCAGGCTGCAACAATGGCCCACCGCAAAGGGCGAGCAAAGCCCGGGGCGGCAGACGAAACGGCAGACGAAGGGACATCGGGAACACATGAGCGCGTCAGGCGGCACCAAAGCGATCGTGGCGGCACTCGCCGCCAACCTCGCGATCGCGGTAGCGAAGTTCGTGGCGTTCCTCTTCAGCGGCTCCTCGTCGATGCTCGCCGAGTCCGTGCACTCGGTCGCCGACTCCGGCAACCAGGGCCTGCTGCTCCTCGGCGGCAAGAAGGCCCAGCGCGAGGCGACCCCGCAGCACCCGTTCGGCTACGGCCGCGAGCGGTACATCTACGCCTTCCTCGTCTCGATCGTCCTCTTCTCGGTCGGCGGCATGTTCGCGATCTACGAGGGCTACGAGAAGATCAAGCACCCGCACGAGATCGACCACTGGTACTGGCCGGTGGGCGTCCTCGTCTTCGCGATCATCGCGGAGACGTTCTCCTTCCGGACGGCCATCAAGGAGTCCAACGCGCTTCGCGGCAAGGAGTCCTGGAAGCAGTACGTGCGTCACGCCAAGGCGCCCGAGCTGCCGGTCGTCCTGCTGGAGGACCTGGGCGCGCTGGTCGGTCTGATGCTCGCGCTCGGCGGCGTAGGGGTGACGCTGGCCACGGGCGACGGCGTCTGGGACGGCATCGGCACCCTGTGCATCGGTGTTCTCCTCATCGCCATCGCCATAGTGCTGGCCGCCGAGACCAAGTCGCTCCTCCTCGGCGAGGCCGCGGGCGTCGCAAACGTCAAGAAGATCGAGACCGCGATCGTCGACGGAGACAGGGTCACCGGCATCATCCACATGCGCACGCTCCATCTGGGCCCGGACGAGCTGCTGGTCGCCGCCAAGATCGCGGTCCAGCACGACTGCACGGCCGCCGAGGTCGCCGCCGCGATCGACTCCGCCGAGTCCCGCATGCGCGAGGCCGTCCCGATCGCGCGCGTCATCTACCTCGAGCCCGACATCTACAGCCAAACCGAGGCCGCGAAGGGCGCGGACCGCGAGGCGACACCAGGGGGCCCGGCTCCCGCGGCTGAACACTGATTCTTCGCTTTCGTCCGGCCCTTCCTCCCTGGACACTCCCGCTTCAGCCGGGGGAGGAGACGAAGCTCCCGCAGGGCAGGGCAGGGCAGGGCAGGGAAACGGGGTTCGCCTGCCGTACAGGTATGGGCGACACCGGTTCGGGCACGCGGTCACCGCGAGCATGCTTCAACGGCTCCTGCTCGCCAACTCCGCCGCCCGTGGAGCGAGCGCCGACCGGAGGTCACGCGGATCTCCTCACGCCTTTGCGGCATCAAAGGGTTCCAAAACCCTGCTGTCCAGGTCAGTTGGCTCATGTTTCCGGCTGCGTGGACCCCGTTGCCCACCGCGGCCCTCCCTCAATCCGGCCGGAGTCGGACTGGGGTTCGCCGGGCCGGTCGGTGTAGATTCGTAACCGAGTCAGACGTCGCTGCTGATGGCGGTCGGGCGGCCCCCGCGGGCCGGCCGAGGGAGAGAGGGCCTCCGACGGACTGCGCCGCGCGAGGCACCGGGCATTCGTGTGCCCGCCGCCGCGCAGACCAGCCGTACACCCACCTCGACCCGAACCCGAGGAGCAGCTCGAATGACGACTGTCGACAACCGGCAGGACTTCAAAGTCGCCGACCTCTCCCTGGCCGACTTCGGCCGCAAGGAGATCACCCTCGCCGAGCACGAGATGCCCGGCCTGATGGCGATCCGCAGGGAGTACGCCGCGGCGCAGCCCCTTGCCCGCGCCCGCATCACCGGCTCCCTGCACATGACGGTCCAGACCGCCGTACTCATCGAGACCCTGATCGCCCTGGGCGCCGAGGTCCGCTGGGCCTCCTGCAACATCTTCTCCACCCAGGACCACGCCGCCGCCGCCGTCGCGGTCGGCCCGAACGGCACGGTGGACAACCCGCAGGGCGTACCCGTCTTCGCCTGGAAGGGCGAGACCCTGGAGGAGTACTGGTGGTGCACGGAGCAGGCCCTGACCTGGCCGAACACCCCCACCGGCGGCCCGAACATGATCCTCGACGACGGCGGTGACGCCACCCTCCTGGTCCACAAGGGCGTCGAGTACGAGAAGGATGGCAAGGTCCCGTCCGTCGACACCGCCGAGTCCGACGAGCACCGCGTCATCCTCCAGCTCCTGCACCGGACGATCTCCAACGGCTCGCAGAAGTGGACGCAGCTCGCCTCGGAGATCCGCGGCGTCACCGAGGAGACCACGACGGGCGTGCACCGGCTGTACGAGATGCAGCGTGAGGGCTCCCTGCTGTTCCCGGCGATCAACGTGAACGATGCGGTCACCAAGTCGAAGTTCGACAACAAGTACGGCTGCCGCCACTCCCTGGTCGACGGCATCAACCGTGCCACCGACGTGCTGATCGGCGGCAAGACCGTGGTTGTCTGCGGCTATGGCGACGTGGGCAAGGGCTGTGCGGAGTCCCTGCGCGGTCAGGGCGCCCGAGTGATCGTCACCGAGATCGACCCGATCTGCGCGCTTCAGGCGGCGATGGACGGCTACCAGGTCACGACGCTGGAGGAGGTCGTCGCCCAGGCGGACATCTTCGTCACCACGACCGGCAACAAGGACATCATCATGGCCTCGGACATGGCCAGGATGAAGCACCAGGCGATCGTGGGGAACATCGGCCACTTCGACAACGAGATCGACATGGCCGGACTGGCGAAGATCCCGGGCATCGTCAAGGACGAGGTCAAGCCGCAGGTCCACACCTGGACGTTCCCCGACGGGAAGGTGATCATCGTCCTCTCCGAGGGCCGCCTGCTCAACCTGGGCAACGCCACCGGCCACCCGTCCTTCGTGATGTCCAACTCGTTCGCGGACCAGACACTGGCGCAGATCGAGCTGTTCACCAAGCCGTCCGAGTACCCGACCGACGTCTATGTGCTGCCCAAGCACCTCGACGAGAAGGTCGCCCGCCTGCACCTGGACGCTCTCGGCGTGAAGCTGACCACACTGCGCCCCGAGCAGGCCGCGTACATCGGCGTCGAGGCCGAGGGACCGTACAAGCCTGACCACTACCGCTACTGAGCACGCACGTACTGAGCAAGCACGTACTGAGCAAGCACGTACTGAGCACGCATCGCGCTGACGAGCACCAAAGCGTGTACCGCTTGCCCGTGATAGGCAGGTCGCACGTGGCGAGTGCGTCCGTGCACTGACGCACTCCTCAGCAGCAGGTCCCAGGCAGGCCCCCGCACCCCCGTGCCGGGGGCCTGCCCCTTCCGGGACCGAGCCCGCAAGATCCAGGATCCCCATGCCCCGCGGCCGATATTCGCTCCATGATCCCCACGACCACACCCCTCTCGGTGAAGAGCACTTCCACTGCGCGCCCGGCCCCTCCGGCTGGCGCTACGTCTCCCAGGTCACGACCCCCTCCGGCGACCATGCCGGATCTGTCGACCTCGCCCTCGACGACCTCGGCCGCCCTATCCGTCTCGAGCTCCACGCGGCGAGCTGGCACGTCCGAGGCGCCGCCCTTGACGGCGTCACGTGGGTCCGAACCGACCCCACCGGCGCCCACGCCACCGAAGGCAACGTCCGCGCCCACGCTTTTACCGGCACATCCCCCGCTTTCCTCATCGCCACCGCACGTCTGCTGCGCCTCACCCCCGATTCCTCCGCCACGCGCGTACGCCTCGTCGCCTTCACGGATCCCGTCCTTGCCCCGCGGACCCTCGACCAGTCCTGGGCCCTGAGGAAGAGAGAAACACACGCCACTGACAACGGCCCCCTGACCGTGGAGGAATACCAGGTCACAGCCCTGGACACGGGCGAGCAGCACGCCGTGCACATCTCCGGCGACGTCGTGCTCGCCGCCCCCGGCATCGAGCTCGAGGATCTTGACGCGCCGCCCTCGGTATTCACCTGACACAGGGACGCGTGACTCACGCCCCGCGTTCCACACCACGGCGCCGCGTTGGGCGATGTTGTGGGAAGCGTTCCGGTCCGCGGCGGCAACGACCCCGCAGTTCCGGCAGATGAAGAGGGCTGGTCGACCCGGTTCTTCTTGTCGACGTGCCCGCACTCGCAGCAGGTCTGTGAGGTGTGGGCGGGGTCGACGTGGACCACGGGCACGCCTGCGCGGCGTGCCTTGTACGCGATGAACTCTCCGAGCTACGTGGGCGGTGCGAACCCCGTGGCGGGGCGCTCGTTCCCGGAGTCCTGCGGGGCTTCCAGCGCAGAGGCGCTCGCGGACGGCGCCGCCAAGGGGGCTGAGGGCTCAGCACCCGCGGGAGCTCCCTGCCCGGGGAGCAGGGTCGGCCCAGAGCCCGAGGAGTAAGAGGAGTAGTAGTCGGCGGAACTCGACGGCTGCGCCGGGGCGCAAGGCATTGCCGGACCAGCCTCGCCCGGCCTACTGGCGGTGCCGTTCGTACCCTCGCCGGCCACCCTACCCACACCGCCGACAGCCGTCCCACCGCCAAACGCCCGCTGGACCTCCCGTGCCCGCCGCTCCTGCATCACTGCCGCCAGATACGCCGCCGGCGGCACCCCCTGCGGCGCCGGAGCCCCGGTGCGCTCCGCGACGTCCGCCGCGAGTCGCTGCGCCATCGACCAGCCGACCTGCGGATCCAACTGACGCATCCGCGTCAGATACTGCCGAACCGCAAGCCACAGTCCATCCGGGACCGCGGACAGATCAAGCTCGGAAAACCGCCCCACAAGCCAAGGCGGCGGAGGCGGAATGAAAGGCGTACGCCCGGTGGGCACCCGTTCCCGTACGACCAACGTCCCCGCGAACACGTCACCGAGCCGCCGCCCCCGCGTCGACACCAGCGACGCGATGCACGCCACGATCCCGAGCGTCATCAGGATCTCGACCACGCCGACCGCCCCACGCACCAGCGCATGCCGGAACCGGATCGGCCCACCGTCGTCGCGCACCACCCGCAGCCCGCACGCCAGCTTCCCGAGTGACCGCCCATGACTCAGCGTCTCCACCGCGATCGGCCCGCCGACCAGGACAAGAAGGAACGACGCGATCGACAGTGCCGTCCGTGCAGCCTCATCGAGAGCAGCGGTGGAAGCCACCAGAGCCACGGTCATGGCGATATACGCGGTCATCGCCATCACCAGGTCGATCAGTACGGCCAGTGTCCGGCTCGGCAGTTTCGCCGGGCGCAGCTCCAGCGCCACCGCCTCGCCCGTCACAAGCTCACTCACGCCTGCCGTCCTTCCTCGAACTGACCTGAGAACGGTCAGTCTGCCAAGCTGTGGGCACACACACCGCAGTACGACAAGCTGACCACACGACGAGCAGCCGAGGAGCAGCCAACCCGATGGACCTCGACGTCTTCGTGTCCGCCCACCGCGCCGAATGGGACCGGCTTGACGCACTCCTACGCCGGCAACGCCGTCTGACCGGCGCGGAAGCCGACGAGCTCGTCGCCCTCTACCAGCGCACGGCCACCCACCTCTCCCTGATCCAGTCCAGCGCCCCGGACCCTCAGCTCACCGGTCGCCTCAGCCAACTCGTGGCACGCGCGCGCAGTGCCGTGACGGGCACGCGCCGCGCCTCCTGGCGCGACGTCACCCACTTCCTTGCGTGCGGTTTCCCAGCCGCGGTCTACCGCTCACGCCACTGGTGGGTACCCACCGCGCTCCTGTCCACCGTCGTCGCGGCCATCCTGGGGTGGTGGATCGGCACCCACCCAGAGGTCCAGTCCTCGATCGCGGCCCCCAGTGAGCTACGGGAGCTCACCCGTCCCGGCGGCCAGTACGAGACGTACTACTCGAGCCATCCCGCAGCGTCCTTCGCGGCCCAGGTGTGGACGAACAACGCCCAGGCCGCCGCGATGTGCCTCGTTCTCGGCGCCTTCTTGTGCTTGCCGGTCATCTGGATCCTCTTCCAGAACATGCTCAACCTGGGCGTCGGCATCGGTTTGATGTCCTCGGCCGGCCGCCTCGACACCTTCCTGGGGCTTGTCCTCCCGCACGGCCTGCTCGAACTGACCGCCGTCTTCGTAGCCGCCGGCACAGGGCTGCGCCTCGGCTGGACAGTCATCGACCCGGGTCCCCGCTCCCGCCGTGCGGCTCTCGCAGAGGAGGGCCGCGCCGCGCTGGGCATGGCGATAGGCCTAGCGCTGGTCCTCTTCGTCTCCGGCGCCATCGA
This sequence comes from uncultured Streptomyces sp., assembly GCA_946480485.1. The sequence goes on from CAMLJW010000253.1 coordinate 7,077, forward strand.
AGGATTCATCACCCCGTCAGGCCTCCCGACCTGGGCCCGCATCACCCTCGGCATCGCCGTTGAGCTGGTCTTCCTTGCGTACGTCTATGTCCTGGGCGGTCGCGCTGCACGTGCCGGCGCCACGGGCGACGTCGGGGAGGCGGAGCGCAGCGCCTCCGTACCGACGGCCGCCTGATGTGCGGGCACTCCGGCCGAGCTGCTACTCTCCTCTTCGTCCCACGGATGCCGTTGACACGGAACGTGTGGGGAGGTAGATTTACATAGTTGCGCGGAACCGGACAGGTTCGGTGGCAGCGGTTGACATCTATCCGCTTCCCGGAAGTCACTTCCGGAGAGGCCCCCGAATTTTCAGAAAAAAGTGGCCGGTCGGTCCGGTCAAAAACTTCTGATAAAGTCGGACTCGCCGAAAGAGAGCCGCAAGGCAACCGAATAGGCAAGGCCTTCCAACTGGCCGCCAGAACAATTCCGACCGGAAACGGAACGGAAAAGGGATCTGGTAAGGTTGGGAAAAACCGAAGGGAAGCGCCCGGAGGAAAGCCTCGGAGATTGTCTCTGTGGGTGAGTAC
>CAMLJW010000254.1 GCA_946480485.1 uncultured Streptomyces sp.
TGTCGTCCCAGTGCCGGTCGCCCGCCTGCCCGACGTACAGGGAGCGGATGATGCGGGGAGTGTCGGCGCAGTCGTAGCCGTTCGGCGAGTTGGTGTGGTGCACGAACACGGCGGAGACGCGGTCGGCGTACCGGGCGGGGGGCCGGGTGTAGGCGGCGGCACCCAGCCACCGCTCCCGGGGCACGATGGCAGGCCGCGCGGCCCGGTGCTCGGCGGGCCCCCCGGTGGCGACGGGATGCCGCGCACCCGCCGGCGTCCGGTCGGCAGCGACGGCCCAGAGAACCAGCGCGGCGACGGCCGCGAGGCCGGGGAGACTGACGAGTGCGATACGCACCGCACGGGGCGCCCGCGGCAGGCACCACGTGGACGACGCCCGCCGCACGCTCCGTACGCACTCCGCGCGAACCCTGCGCAGCGCCCCCCGGGCGCGTTGTGCCAGCGGTGGACGGAAGACACGCATGAGGTCCACTCTCCGCGACACCCGGGCTGTCCGCGATGTGTGCTGTGCCACCCGGTGGAACCAACATCCCGGTCCGGCACGTATTTGCTTACGTTCCGTCTCCCTGTCCGCACCGGGTGCCCGGGCCGGCCTGCTTCCGGCCTGCTTCCGGCTGTGGTTCCGGGGTCCTTCAGTGATTCACGCCCTCCACCCGTGCGTGCCTGATCACTGGGCCCGCCCGGCGCGTACTAAGGGGCCCAAGGGAAAGGGTGCTCTGTGGACCTGCTCGACATCCTGCTGTTGCCGGTGATGCTCGTCTACGCGGCGTCCGGCTACCGGCGCGGGCTCGTGGCGGGCTGTGTGTCGCTGGCCGGCTTCGTGGGCGGTGCCGTCATCGGTGTATGGCTGCTGCCCTGGGTCATGGACCTGGTGACGGCGGGGACCTTGCGGGCGACGATCACGGCGGTGGTCACGGTGCTGCTGCCGGCCGCGGTCGGACACGAGCTGGCGGGGCGTCTCGCCCTGCTGTTGCGCCACGAGCTGCACCGGAGTTCCCTGCGGGTGGTCGACGGAGTCGGCGGAGCCGCCGCCAACGCCGTCGCCGTGCTGGTGATGTCGTGGGTCGCCGCGAGTGTTCTCGCCGTGTCGGCCTCCCCCGTTCTCAGCCGGGCCATCCGCAACTCCTCGCTACTCGGCGCGGTGCACAGCGTCATGCCGGAGACCACCCCGACGTGGTTCTCCCGGGCCAGCTCGGCCCTCACGGAGGCGGGCTTCCCGCAGGTTTTCAACCCGTTCGAGAACGAGCCGGTCACGGGCGTCGCCAAGCCCTCCGTGAGCAGCGTCACCGCGGCGGCCACGCGGGCCGCGCGGCATTCCACGGTGAAGGTCGAGGGCGTCTCGGGCACCCAGGGCCGTGAGGGCAGCGGCTTCGTGTACGCGTCCGAGCACGTGATGACCAACGCCCACGTGGTGGCGGGCATCGACGACCCGACGGTACGCGTGGGCGGCACGGGCCGTACGTACGAGGCGAAGGTCGTCCTCTTCGACCCCGACAAGGACGTGGCCGTTCTGGACGTACCGGGCCTTCGGGCCCCTGTCCTGCCCTTCGACGCCGGCGCGACCCGCGGGCACGCGGCCGTGGTCGCGGGCTACCCGCAGGACGGGGAACTGGACCTCCGGGCGGCCACCGTCGCGAACAGGATCAACGCCACGGGCCAGAGCATCTACGGCACCCACACCGTCACGCGCGAGATCTATTCCATCCGGTCAACGGTCCTCCCCGGCAACTCCGGCGGCCCCCTGCTGACCACCGGCGGCGAGGTGTACGGCGTCGTCTTCGCCCGCTCCACGAGCGACCACCAGACCGGCTACGTCCTGTCCGCCGACGAGGTCGCGGGCGACGCGCGGCGGGCGGCGAACGCCACGACTCCCGTGGACACCGGCGACCCGGTCACTTCCTGAACCGAACTTTGGCGCTCCGCGCCTGCGGGCCAAGGATCGCATTCCCTCCCGGCGTAAACGCCGGGATTCCCTGCGAAGATCAAAGGATGGAAGCTTCCCGCATCGCCGTGGCCGGGGCGTCCGGCCTCATCGGCACGGCACTGGTGCGCTCACTGACCGCGGACGGACACGAGGTGGTGCGCCTGGTGCGCCGTACGCCCCGGGGGAAGGACGAGGTCGAGTGGGACCCAGAGCGACAGTACGTCGACGCGGCCGGACTCATCGGGTGCGACGCCGTGGTGAACCTCGCGGGTGCCGGGATCGGCAACCACCCCTGGACGGACGCGTACAAGCGGAGGATCCGCGACAGCCGGGTGCTCGGCACGGCCGCGCTCGCGGAGGCCGTCGCCGTTCTCGACCGGCGGCCCCGGGTCTTTCTGAACGGCAGCGCGATCGGGATCTACGGAGACACCGGTAGGCGGGCCGTGGACGAGAACACACCGCCCGGCGACGGGTTTCTGCCCTCGATGTGCGTGGAGTGGGAGGAGGCTACCGTCCCGGCGGAGGAGGCGGGCGTACGAACCGTCCTCGCACGCACCGGACTGGTGGTGGCAGCCGGCGGCGGCGCTTGGGGACGGCTCTTCCCGCTCTTCAAGGCGGGGCTCGGCGGACGGCTGGGCGACGGGCGGCAGTACTGGAGCTTCATCGCGCTGCACGACGAGGTGGCCGCGCTGCGGTATCTGCTCGACACGGAGTCGCTGTCGGGTCCCGTCAACCTGACGGCGCCGCAACCGCTCACCAACCGGGAGATCACGGCGGCCATGGGGCGGGTGCTGCACCGGCCCACGCTCTTCACGGTGCCCGCCCCCGTGCTGCGGCTCGTCCTCGGCGAGCTGGCCGGGGATGTGCTGGGAAGCCAACGGGTGCTGCCCACCAGGCTGTTGGAGTCGGGTTTCTCCTTCGTGTTCCCCGGAATCGAGGAAGCCATCCGGGCGGCCCGCGGCTGACCGCGGCACGATGCGTCAGGTGGTGCGGCGAGCAGCGGCGTGTTCGTCGCGCGGCGCGATATCCGCCGGGCGCAATGCGACCGGCGTGCGCCCATGCCCTGTTCATGCGCGACTTCGGCCGGCCCGGTGCGGCCCTACCCTCGTCCAGACATCGCGTATTCCGGACTTTGTCGGGGGCATGACGTCTTAAGCGCCCGCGCGACCTCGGGGAGGGGCACGTGCTTGAGCTTGCGGATCAGGCGGACGTCGTCATCGTGGGGGCCGGGGTGGCGGGACTGTCGGCCGCCCACCGGCTGACCAGTGCAGGAGTAACGACCGTAGTCCTGGAGGCCGCCCCATACGTCGGGGGCCGTATGTCGACCGAGAAGGTCGACGGCTTCCGACTCGACCGGATCGGCCGGCTCCTGTCCACCTCGTATCCGGAGTTGCGCCTGACTCCCGGTCTCGACGCCCTCGCCGTACGCCCGTTCGCGCCGGGTGTTCTCGTCCACGCCGACGGGCGCACACAACGGGCTGGAGAGCCGGGGGGCGCACGGGGTGCACTCGGTGTGGTACGCGCCTTGGTGACGGCTCCTCGGAAACCACGTGGCGCCCGGCGGGCGGGACCGTCGCCCGGCGGCGCCGTCGCGTGGCCGGCGCAGGCCGCCGCCGTCCCGCCGCCCACCGCCCCGCCCCTGTCGCGGGCCTTCCCGCCGCTCGGCGGTTCCGTCGACCAGGCCCGGCTCACCGCGGCGCTCGGACGGATCGCGGCGACGCCGGTGGAGCGGCTGCTGGCGCGGCCGGAGCGGCCGGCCAGGTGCGCGCCGGCGACGCGGGGGTTGTCCACCCGTACGGTAAAGGGGTTTCTGCGGCCGTTGCTGGCCGCGTTGCTGTGCGACCCGGATCTGACGACGTCCAGCCGGTGCGCGGACCTCGCGCTGCGCGCCTTCGCCTCCGGGCGTCTGTGCGTGCCCGAGGGCGGCGCCGACACGTTGCCGGAACTGCTCGCAGGCGCCCTGCCGCCCGGGACGGTCCACACCGGCGTGCACGTCACGTCCGTGTCCACGACGTCGGTGCGCACCGCGGAGCACGGAGAAATCCGTTGTCGCGCCGTCCTGTTGGCGACCGGAGCAGGCGCGGCCGCCGAGCTGCTGCCCGGCCTGCGGGTGCCGCCGTACCACCCGGTGACGGTGGTGCACCACACGGCCGACGAGGTGCCGTCGACCGAGGCGGCACTGCTCCTCGACGCGGACCGCCGCGGCCCGGTGGCCCACACCGCCGTCATCAGCCAGGTCGACCCGTCCCGCGCCCCCGCGGGCCGGGCCCTGATCTCGTCCACGATCCTCGGCGCACCGCCCGCGGCCGCCGACCGGGTCGTACGCGCCCAGCTGGCTGACCTCTACGGCACGTCCACACACCGCTGGGAGCTGCTTGCGGTCCACCACACCGCGGACGCCGTTCCCGCGATGCCGCCCCCGCACGACCTGCGCCGTCCCGTCCGCCTCCTCGCGGGCCTGTATGTCTGCGGCGACCACCGCGACACCAGTTCGGTCCAGGGCGCCCTGCACTCGGGCCACCGTGCGGCGGCAGCCCTGCTGACGGACCTCGGCATCAACTCGGCGTACGCCGCCGCGCCGTTGCCCAGGGCCGCGTAACACCACGTCACACGGCGTCAGTGGGAGGGGCGACAAGGACCGGGGTGGAGGCCCGTCGCGGGGCGGGACCTCCACCTCTGCTACGCCGGCGACGGCGCCGCTGCCGCCACCCCGGCGCCGTCGCCCTGTCCTGCTACACCAGGGCCGCCACCTTGTCCCGGTACCCCCGCACCGGCGCGGCGTCCCGGTACGGCTCCAGCCGCCGCTCGAAGTCGCGCACGTACTCCACCGCACGCACCGACCGCATCTCGACGGCCTGGGCCGCCGCCTCCGCGCCCAGCTGACAGGCCTGGTCCAGTTCACCGAGGCCGAGACGCGCGGTGGCGAGGACGACGCGGCAGAAGAGGCGGCTGCGGGCGTAACCGGGAGCCCGGAGCTGGAGGGAACGTTCGGCGTGCTGGGCGGCGGCGCGGTACTGCTGCAGGTCGCGGTGACAGTGGCCGAACTCGTCCGCGAGCTGCGCCTCGTCGAAGAAGCGTGCCCAGTACGGGACGTCGTCCGTGGGCCGGGCCGCCTCCAGCGCCCGCTCGGCGCGTACGAGGGACGAGGTGCAGGCCCGTACCTCACCGAGCACCCCATGGGCCCGCGCCTCGGCCGCGTGCAGCAGCGCCTGCACGACGAGCGGCGCGGACGAGCCCACGCCCTGCTGGGCGACCCTGGCCAGCTGTACCGCCTCCCGGCCGTGGCCCAGGTACACGGCTTGCCGGCTCATCGTCACAAGGACGTACGACCCGTACGCCCGGTCCCCCGCCGCCTGCGACAGGCGGAGAGCCTGTACGAAGTACCTCTGGGCCAGGCCGTGCGCGGCGATGTCGTACGACGTCCACCCGGCGAGGCGCGTGAGATCGGCCGCGGCGGCGAACAGCCGGCGGCCCGTCTGCTCCCCGTACGTGCCGCGCAGCATCGGCTCCGCCTCGTGCTCCAGATAGCGCACGAGGGCCTGTCGGGCGTGGCCGCCGCCGTAGGCGTGGTCGAGGGACCGGAACAGCTCTCCGACCGACCGCAGCGCCGCGATGTCGCCCGCGGTCACCCGCTGGCCGGGCTGGCGCTCGGTCTGCGTGCGCTGCCGGGGCACGGCGGCGGCGGGCGGGCGGGCCCGCACGTGTCCCTGCCCCTGCACCTGTACATGTGCGGGTAGTCGTACGACGGAAGGCTCGCTGCGGGCCACCCGGTCGTCGGCCCGTCCGATGAGCCAGTCCCGGCTCGGCACGACGAGCCCCGCCGGAGTGAACGCGATCTTGCGTAGCTCCGCGTGGCTCCCGGAGTCCTTGCGCCACAGCCCGCCGACGACGTCGACGGCCTCCTCGGGCGTGGCCGCGAACTCGAGCCCCGCGTACACGGGGGCGCACGCGTCGAGGCCCAGGTCCTGCGCGGTGAGTCTGCGCCCCAGCCGGCGTGTGAACACCTCGGCGATCAGCGCGGGTGTGGTGCCGCGCGGTTGTTGGCCACGCAGCCAGCGGGTCACCGACGTCTTGTCGTATCTCAGATCAAGCCCGTGCTCGAGACCGAGCTGGTCCACGCGTCGGGCGAGTCCCGCGTTGGAGAACCCCGCTTCTGCGATAAGTGCGGCGAGTTGACGGTTGGGGGTGCGCTGCGCGGGTCGTTCCGTCATCTGCGGTGCGAACTCCTGCCTTCCGGGCCTCGGGAATGGCCTCGTGAACGGCGTGAATGTAGCCGTCTGTAAGCGCGCCGTCGCATGCTTCGACGCGCATTCATCCGATCGTGTGAGGATTAGCCGCACGGCTGACGGGCGTTGGCCGGACGAGGCCGGGGACGAAGCCGAACCTGACCAGACGTGGCCGATGTGGCTGGACGTGGCTGGACGTGGCCGGAGTGGCCGGACGTACAGTGGCGTGGGGTGCGGACGCGCCTTACTGGGCTGTCTGGCGTTACGAGGCTTCTAGGGAGGCGCTTGCCGTGAGTGAGTTGCGGTTCGTCCGGATGGGTTTCGGTGCGGACGCCGTCGAGTACCAGGAGGCCTGGGACGAGCAGCGCCGCGTGCACGCCGCCCGCTTCCAGGACGAGATCCCCGACACCTGTCTGCTGCTGGAGCACCCGCCGGTCTATACGGCGGGCCGGCGCACCGCGCCCGAGGAGCGGCCCCTCGACGGCACTCCGGTCGTGGACGTGGACCGCGGCGGCAAGATCACCTGGCACGGTCCGGGCCAGCTGGTGGGCTACCCGATCCTGAAGCTGCCCCGCCCGGTGGACGTGGTCGCGCACGTACGCCGCCTCGAGGAGGCCCTGATCCGCACGTGCGCGGAGTTCGGCCTCAAGACCAGCCGCGTCGAGGGCCGCAGCGGGGTGTGGGTGCTCGGCGATCCGGTGGACCAGCGCCCCCCACTCGGCGAACTGTCGCTGGACTTCGATCCGCGCCTGCGGGACGAGATGTTCGACCCGCGCCTCAACGGCCCGGAGTACGCCCCCTCCAACGCGGGCCAGCGCCGCGAGGACCGCAAGCTCGCCCAGATCGGCATCCGGGTGGCCAAGGGCGTCACGATGCACGGTTTCGCACTGAACGTGCACCCGGACAACGCCTGTTTCGACCGCATCATCCCGTGCGGCATCCGCGACGCGGGCGTCACATCCCTGGCGAACGAACTCGTAGGCGACGTCACGATCAACGACGTCCTGCCGGTCGCCGAGAAGCACTTGCGGGACGTACTGGAGAACGCGGACCTGAGGCCTCGCGAGGTGGAACGGGTTGCCTCCGGCGGTTGAAAGGCTGTCGGGCCACCTCTGAGCGGGACGCGGGCGGTTGGGTCGTCGTTGCGGGGACGGGCGGTTTCCGGTCCGTCGTGGCCGGGGACAGCGCGTCCGGTTTCCCTGTGGATCGGGGCCGCGCCACGCGTACGTGTGCACGCTCCACCCGGTCCAGGCCCCCACCAGCCCGTCCCCGCGTCTGAGGATCGCTCACGAGGGTTGCCCAGACGCGGGGCCGAAAACAGCATGGGCGTACCCTGGTGTACGCCGACGAATCGAAGTTGTAGGGAGCCGCTCGTGTCCGCAGTCGCACCCGACGGACGCAAGATGCTGCGCCTGGAGGTCCGCAACAGCCAGACCCCCAT
>CAMLJW010000255.1 GCA_946480485.1 uncultured Streptomyces sp.
TGCCCGGCCGCGCGAAGACCTACGGCGCCGAGATCGCGCGCCTGGTCGACTGCCGTGCCGCGCTGGTCGAGGAGGGCCTGGCCGCGCTCACCTGCGGGGCGTTCCACATCCGCTCGGGCGGGCGTGCCTACTTCAACACCACGCCGCTCGGCCGCGCCGTAACGGGCACCCTGCTGGTCCGGGCGATGCTCGAGGACAACGTACAGATCTGGGGCGACGGCTCGACCTTCAAGGGCAACGACATCGAGCGGTTCTACCGGTACGGCCTGCTCGCCAACCCGCGCCTGCGGATCTACAAGCCCTGGCTGGACGCGGACTTCGTGACCGAGCTGGGCGGCCGCAAGGAAATGTCGGAGTGGCTCCTCGCTCACAGCCTGCCCTACCGCGACAGCACAGAGAAGGCGTACTCCACCGACGCCAACATCTGGGGCGCCACCCACGAGGCCAAGACCCTGGAGCAGCTGGACACCGGCGTGGAGACCGTTGAGCCGATCATGGGCGTGCGGTTCTGGGCCCCCTCGGTCGAGATAGCCACCGAGGACGTGACGATCGGTTTCGACCAGGGCCGCCCAGTGACGATCAACGGTAAGGAGTTCACCTCCCCGGTCGACCTGGTGAGGGAGGCGAACGCTGTCGGTGGTCGGCACGGCATGGGCATGTCGGACCAGATCGAGAACCGGATCATCGAGGCCAAGAGCCGCGGCATCTACGAGGCGCCCGGCATGGCCCTGCTGCACGCGGCGTACGAGCGCCTGGTCAACGCGATCCACAACGAGGACACCCTCGCCCAGTACCACAACGAGGGACGGCGCCTCGGCCGGCTGATGTACGAGGGCCGCTGGCTGGACCCGCAGGCGCTGATGGTGCGCGAGTCGCTGCAGCGCTGGGTCGGCGCCGCCGTCACCGGAGAGGTGACGCTGCGGCTGCGGCGCGGTGAGGACTACTCGATCCTTGACACCACGGGCCCGGCGTTCAGCTACCACCCGGACAAGCTGTCCATGGAGCGCACCGAGGACTCGGCGTTCGGCCCGGTGGACCGGATCGGCCAGCTCACCATGCGCAACCTCGACATCGCCGACTCGCGCGCCAAGCTTGAGCAGTACGCCGGGCTCGGCCTGATCGGCACCGCCAATCCCGCCGTCGGTGCCGCCCAGGCGGCCGCGACCGGGCTGATCGGCAGCATGCCGGAGGGCGGCGCCGAGGCCATCGCCTCCCGCGGCGAGGTCTCAGGTGACGACGAGATGCTGGACCGCGCCGCGATGGAGTTCGGCACGGACTGACCAGCCCTGTCGGGCGGACAGCTCGGCAACCCCCGAGGTCGGTCCACCACCGGAAAGGCCGGCTCGCCGCGAACGGCGTCGAGCCGGCCTCGCCGGTGCGGCGAGAGTGCGTGGCGGACACCGCTCCTTGACGGGCAACCGTTGTTCTGCCGAGGCACTAGCGTCTTCCTCATGCGGATTCACCTCGTCGACGCGTTCACCGACCGCCCCTTCGCCGGCAACCCGGCCGGGGTCCTCCTCCTCGACGGCTTCCCCAAGGACGACTGGCTTCAGAAGGTGGCCCTGGAGGTGAACCACTCCGAGACCGCGTTCACCCACCGCCTGCCGGAGGGCGGCGAGGCCGACTGGGCACTGCGCTGGTTCACGCCCATCACCGAGGTCGCGATGTGCGGCCACGCGACGCTCGCCACCGCGCACGTGCTGGCTTCGACGGGAGTGGCCGCGGGCCCCGTACGGTTCGCGACCAAGAGCGGCGTGCTCATCGCCACCGCGAACGACGACGGGTCCATCACCATGGACTTCCCTACCGCGCCGCTGGCTCAGGTCGAGTTCCCGGCGGGCGTGGCCGAGGCCCTGGGCGCCGAGCCGCTCACCACTCACGACACCGGCCCGAACATCGGCGACCTGCTGATCGAGCTCGCCGACGAGAAGACCGTCCTTGACCTCGGCCCCGACCACAAGGCCCTCGCCCGGTACTCCAAGCGCGGCATCATCGTCACCGCCCCCGCCGAGGACCCCTCCCGGGGCTACGACTTCGTCTCGCGCTGCTTCTTCCCGAACGTCGGCATCGACGAGGATCCGGTCACCGGCAGCGCCCACACGGCCCTCGCCCCCTACTGGTCCGAGCGCCTCGGCCGCCTCGACCTCACCGGCCTGCAGGCATCCCCGCGCTCCGGCCTGGTCCACACCCGGCTCCACGGCGACCGCACCCTGCTCACGGGCCACGCGGTCACCGTCATCGAGGGCGAACTGCACGCGTGAACACCACGAGAGGGGGCGTACGAGAATGCTGGGACCCGCCCCGCCCCTCGTCATCAGCTCACGCGGTAGGCAGCCACCCCACCTTGCCCGCCAGCAGCGCGTACCCGACGAACGCCCCGATGTCGAGCAGCGAATGTGCGACGACCAGCGGTCCGACGCGGCCCCAGCGGCGGTACAGGTGGACGAAGACGAAGCCCATCACCAGGTTGCCGATGAATCCGCCGATGCCCTGGTAGAGGTGGTACGAGCCGCGCAGCACGGAGCTGGCCATCAGCGCGGTGCCCGGCGTCCAGCCCAACTGGCCGAGGCGGCGCAGCAGATACCCGACGACGATCACTTCCTCCAGGACCGCGTTCTGGAGGGCGGAGAGGATCAACACCGGGTACTTCCACCACACGTCGGGCAGCGCTTCCGGCACCACGGTGAGGTTGAAGCCGAGCCCGCGGGCCGCCAGATAGAAGGCGATTCCCGTGCTGCCGATCACCGCGGCGATCGCCACGCCGCGCCCCAGATCCGGCCACGGACGCGTGCGGTCGAAGCCGATCGTGCGCATCCCCTGCCCCTCACGCAGCAGCAAGTGCGCGACGAGCGCGACCGGCACCAGCGCCGACGCGATCCCGAACAGCTGCCAGGCGAGATCGAGCCACGGGCGGCCCGGCGCAGCCGAGGCGTTCAGCGTGGCCGCCTGATCCTTCAGTCCCCCGGGTTTCGTGACCGATCCCATAAAGCTGATCAGCGCGGAGACGCCGCTCGCGCCGAGCGAAAGCCCGAGCACGAGCAGCGTCTCATTGCGGAAGATCCGCCGTGCCGGCCGCTCCGCCGGAAAGGAATCGGCCCCCGGCCCCGCCTCCGCCTGCACACCAGCCTCCAGTTGGGTCGTCCCGCTTCGGCCCCATCTTGACCCCGCTCAGTGCGCGGCCGGGGAGGGGCACCACCGCCATGGGACGTCACAGCTTGCCCGACGGGTACGGGAGGCGTGCGGTCGGCCCCCGTCACGGAGCGGCGCCGCCGACCGCGATCGCCATGGGCGACCAGGACTGGATCAACTCAACGGGAACGCGGGCTCCCGTAACCCGACGGGCCAGGCATGGACCGGGTCACCGAGGTGCATCAGCTCGCAGTAGCGCTTCGTCGTGGCGGCCAGCGCCGCCTCACGTCCCATGCCGTTCTCCAGTGCCCGGTGGAAGGTGCTGGACTGCCAGGACGCCCCGTTGACCCGGAGTCTGCACCGCTCCTCGATCACGCCGAGGTAGAGGTCCCGGTCGGCCGGCTCGACGCCCCACGCCGCCAGGCCCGCCTCCGCGAGCGGCAGCAGCTCGTCCCGCACCAGCTGCACCGCGGGCACCCGCGCCGTCCCACCGTACCGGCCACCTCGCGGCCACTCGAGTCGCGCGTCGATTCCGTACCGGCACGCCTGGTCGAAGTTGGCGGCTGCGGCCTCGAAGGGCAGCCGCGTCCACACGGGGCGCGCCTCCTCGGCGAGGGCGCGTACGACTCCGTAGTAGAAGGCCGCGTTGGCGATGACGTCCGTGACGGTGGGACCGGCCGGCAGCACGCGGTTCTCGACCCTCAGATGCGGCACGCCGTCGTCGATGCCGTACACCGGGCGGTTCCAGCGGTAGATCGTGCCGTTGTGCAGCACGAGTTCGCCGAGCCGGGGTATGCCGCCGTCGTTCAGGACGCGCTGCGGGTCCTCGTCGTCGCAGATCGGCAGCAGCGCCGGGAAGAACCGCAGGTTCTCCTCGAAGAGGTCGTACGCCGACGAGATCCACCGCTCCCCGAACCAGGTGCGCGGGCGGACCCCCTGAGCCTGCAGCTCGGGCGGGCGGGTGTCGGTGGACTGCTGGAACAGGGGCGGCCGCGACTCGCGCCACAGCTCACGGCCGAACAGGAACGGCGAGTTGGCGCCGACCGCGACCTGGGCGGCGGCGATTGCCTGTGCCGCGTTCCACACGTCGGCGAAGCGGTCGGGCGTCACCTGGAGGTGCAGCTGCACGGAGGTGCAGGCCGCTTCGGGCGCGATGGACGCCGAGGTGCAGTTGAGCCGCTCGACGCCTTCGATGTCGAGGGTGAAGTCCTCGCCGCGGGCCGCCACGATCTGGTCGTTGAGCAGGGTGTAGCGGTCCACGTCGGAGAGGTTCGCGGAGACCAGGTCGTCGCGTGCGAGCGTAGGCAGAATGCCGATCATCACGATCCCGGCGTCGACCTCGTTCGCTTTCCGGTCGGCGTATGCGAGCGAGGTGCGCAACTCCTCGGCGAGCCGGTCGAATACCCGGTCGCCCAATCGGTGTGGGGCAACGTTGACTTCCAGATTGAACATGGCGAGTTCTGTTTGGAAATCACGACTTGCGATGCGTTCAAGTACTTGTGTGTTCATCATTCGCGGCATGCCGTCGGGGCCCGCGAGATTGAGCTCGATCTCCAGGCCCATGAGATTCTTGGGGCGGTCGAACCGCTTCTCCGTCAGCAGCCGCGCGAGCCCCGCCAGACACTGCCGGAGCTTGCCGCGGTAGCGCTGCCGATCGGACAGACCGAACGGCACTGCCACGACCTTCTCCCCCATCGAAGTGTCCCTCCTCGACTGGCCAGCCCGACGAACCGGCCGCTGGTGTCCCGGGTCACGGGGGATGATGCCCAGGCAATGTGATCGATAACGCCTGGAGGGGCCCGTCGGCCGCTACGCTGGACGCGATGCCCTTGGGGCACATTCACGCGGCATGGTGCGGTGCGCGGTTTTACCGAGCGGCGATCTCCTTTTCGGCGGGCGCGATCTCGTGAAAAACGCCGACGCGAATCGGCCAACCGTTTCGCTGACGTATTCCGAGGTCATCGCCGGGTTCCCACGGAGAGTCGGGACCAAACGCACTTATCGACGACCAGATTATGCCTTGCTCTTCATATCCGGAACAGCTAGCCGAAACACCGTAGGAACACGCGTCGTATAAACTCCGCGAACGGGGCAGAGAGTTGGCGCCCACGGTCGTAGGTCCTGCCCTCATCGTGACGTCTTCGCCGAAGGGCGAGCCGCGGGGCGTCTGATGCGTGCGATCGCAAGGCAGCGGAAGGTCCTTGGTGTGCACCGCCCGCTCGAACGTCGTCGAGACGTGGGGAGCCACCACAAGGCCTCCACCACCAGGCGAGCACGTGTGACGGACGCCGCGCGACAGGCGGCACGGTGATCAGTTGATCCGGGCCCGCACCTCTGCCCCCGAGAGCTGACAGCGCCGTCCGCCCCCGCCCTCGCGCCATCTTGCCTGTCGAAAGAGGCGACCCACCATGCCGCTGCATGTCCCCCCGGCCCCTGTACCCGCTGTGCGCACCGTCCTCACGGCCCTCGGTTCTCCCACGGCCGTCCGTGCGTCACGCACCCCGTCCCTGCGCAACGCCCAGGGACCCGTGACACCAGATCTCCCCCTGCCCGTACACGTGCTCGACCGGATCAACCCGGCGGGCACCCCGGCCACCCGCCTCGCCGGGTGGCGCTTCCTCATCCGCTGCGGCGAACGTGCCGTAGCGGCCGCCGAGACCGGGCTGACTCCCGACGGCTGGGCCTTCTCGCACTTCCTCGAGGGTCCGTATGTCACCGCCACCGAACGCGCGTTGCGTCAGGCCGAGAGCATCACGCAGTCGTATCAGGCGCGTCTGCTGTCCGTGCCCGAGCTCTACATGCTCACGCTCTGGCTGCACGGCGACTGCGCCGCCGACGGCGCCGAAGGCCATCCCGCCGCCACCGATCTGCTCGTGCCCCTGGCGCCCGCGCCGCCCGGCATCGCGGCGCACCGCGCTCACCACGTGGCCGAGTTGCTGCCCGTCCTGAACCACCGGCTCACACCCGCCCCCGCCCCGCTGCTGGGCTCACCCGCCTGAGCCCACCCAGAAGGTTCTGAAGATCTTGCCCGTGCCCCGCGGCCCCACCGGGCGTGTCCCCATCCCCACCTCGGGCCGCGGGGCACGCCGCTGCGCGCAGTGACGCCTCAGCAGGGCACTGCAGCAGCGCCCCATCCGGCCACCTCGAACCACCCGAGGAGATTGGGATGAACCTTCCACGCGGGGGATGCGTCATCAACCTGTGATAGGCGCTGACTCCAAATCCCTGCGGAATGACGCCCGTAGGGCAACACTGGGTTCCCGACCATCCGAAACGGGGGGCGGCCATGAGCATCGCATCGAGCCGCAACACCGACACCACGACCATCGCCGATCTCACCCCAGAGCGAAAGATCCCATCCATGTGCCAGCACCAGCCGCCATGCCCGACAGCCGACTCCGCCGACCGGGAGGCAGCGCTTCTCGTGGCGCACCACCCGGAGCAGGGATGGAGCCTGCTGTGCAACGGTGTCCTGCTCTTCGAGGACACCGGTGAGCTCCTGCCGGACGGCCGGATCATCGCCCCGCACCGCCCGCTGGTGACCGACCAGGTGATGACGGCCGCCTGAGCCGCACGACGGGCGACGGGCGACGGGCGACGCCAGGAATTCACCCGCACACCTGAAGGGGCCGGCCCCGGGACACCCCGGAACCGGCCCGACGTGTATCCGGTGGTCTGCGCCGAACCGGGTTCCACATCCACGTTCATCAGCGGCGATCAGGCACAAGGCGTCACCTCCGGCGGCTGGGGCGACGGCGGTAACGGCAGCCAGACCTGGTACCAGCCCGGGAACGAGATCCTCTACCGATACGGCCTGAGTAGCCACGCCCCCATCGGTGTCTCGGTGAACGAACGCAGCGTGTTCGTCGATGCCCTCGGCCTTGTCCGGCTCGTGGTCGACGACCGCGCGGAGCGCAGATGCCCTCCGTAGAAGGCTCGGCGGGCCGCCGACGACTGCCGTTCGCTTCCCCATATGGCCGTCCGGAGCAGCCGCGTGACAACTTGTCCGCGGACACGTCTCGTCTGATCCGCGTTCCGGATGGCACGGCAGCGGAAACGGGCACCACCAACCGGGTCAATCTTCGGGCCTCAACCACCCGAAGAGCCCACGGAATAGCTCGAATGCGGACTCTCCGGTGGTGAGTATCCACAATCCCGCTAAAAGTTATCACGTCGCCACTGCGATCCCGATGAGCCGACGCCGTGTCGGCCCTCGCAGTCGCGGCGAAAGGAACATGCCCCATGCGCATTACCCGGACCCTGTTCGCCTCCGCAGCGATCACTGCGGCACTCGCAATCTCCGCTCCCACAGCGAACGCCATGACGGTGGCCGAGCTCTCGGCGTCGGAGGACGGCGGCTACGGCAATGACGAGCACGAGCACGACAAGTCCAAGCACTCGGAATCCGACGAGGACAAGGAGAAGAAGGA
>CAMLJW010000256.1 GCA_946480485.1 uncultured Streptomyces sp.
CCGCACCGCTCCCTCAGCGGCACTCCCGGCCCGCCGGCCCCCGGTCCGGGCCGCGTCCCGCAGCCGGTCGGCGGCGGTCCGCACCGCGCGGGTGGCCGCCTCGGCCAGGCCGTGACCCTCTCTCTGTTCCGGGCGGAAGCCGTTGCCCGCGGCCGCCACGAACCTGGCCTGCTCGGCGACGCTGTCCTCCAGCGTGGCCATCAGCTCGCGGTCCTGGCGGCGCAGCGTGGCAAGCAGGTCGGCGGTGGCCTGGTCCTGGACCTGCTCGGCGAGGACTTCGCCGGCCCGGGAGGCCGCCAGGGCCCGGGCCGTGGTCGCGTACGCGTCCTCGGTGTTCCTCAGCAGCCGCCGCTCATCAGCCGGGCCCCCGCCGCCCAGCATCCCCGTCACGATCCTCTGCCCGATCGTCAGTGGCAGCATGGCAGCCCGAACGGTGGTGCGGGCGGCGAACCGCGCCATGCCGACTGTGCCGCCGAGAAGGCCGCGGGGCCGCATTCCGCGTACATGGTGCTCGATGCGCTGAACACTGTCCTGCACGTCGTCGGCCTGGCGCTCGAGCATCTGCCGGTACGGTCCGGGCGGCGTCACGGCCGCGTCCGCCCGGAACCGGTTGAGCACTGCGGCATGGGCCTGGCGGGCGTCCTCCAGCGCCGGTACCAACGTCTCCGTCATCACTGCCATGGGCTAGCTCCCTGAGTGGGGGGATCGGGCGGCAGTTCGCCGCACAGGAGAAGCGGCGGCCCGCCTGCCATAACTGTGGCTGAGTAACCGGCACCATCCTGCGTGACCCGCATCAAGATCACCCGCTGGAACGACATCCGTGCCCTGTCTGCCATGAGCGGAAAGACAAAAGGCGCAGGCTGCCTGGTGTGTGGCGGCAGCACACGTGGTTCCTCCGTCCGGGTGGCCCCCGGGTGGCCGTGGCGGCACGTGGCGTACACCAGCAACACCAGCACGGGTTCCGAGCACCCCATCGTCCCTCGGGGCAGCATGGGCGAAGACGCAGGAGCTGCCGAGGTATGAGGCCATGAAAGCTGACGATCGGCGACCCCGAACCGATCGGTGTCCCGGTCGGCCGGACCTTCCCGAGTGTGGAGCCACGGCGGGGCCGCCGGTGTCAGGCCTCCTGCATCGCGGGTGCGGGGCGCTCGCCTGAGCCTCGGACGACCAGGCGGGTGGGGACGGTGACGGTGCGGGTGCGGGAGCGGTCGCCGTCGAGCCGGGCCAGGGCGGTGGCCGCGGCGGTTCTGCCGATTTCCTCAGGGTCCTGGGCGACGACGGTCAGGGCCGGCTCGAGAGCCTCGGCGAGCGGCACGTCGTCGAAGGCTACGACGGCGACGTCCTTTCGTCCGGTGCGGGACAGTTCGGCGACGATTCC
This sequence comes from uncultured Streptomyces sp., assembly GCA_946480485.1. Next base: position 1,379 of record CAMLJW010000256.1, read on the forward strand.
CAGCGCGACCATGTTGTTGCCGGCGAACAGGGCTGTGGGGGGATCCGCCAGGCCGAGCAGTCGGGAGGTGGCCGTGGCGGCCGCACCCTGGTCGTGGGCATTGGTGACCAGGGAGCGGTCGTTGACGAGGCCGGCTTCGTGCAGTGCCGAGCGGTATCCGCCCAGGCGTTCGCGGCGTGTGTAGAGCTTGGTGGGCAGGTCACCGACGAAGCCGATGCGCCGATGGCCGTGGGCGATCAAGTGGGCGACGCCGTCGTGGGCCCCCGCACGGTTGGAGCTGACCACGCTGTCCGCCATGAGGGCGACTGCCGGCCGGTCGATGAAGACCACGGGCAGGCCCGTGGCGCGGTGGGTCCTGAGGTGGGAGTGGTCGGCGTCGGTGGACGGAACGACCATCAGGATGCTGACCCGGCGGGCGAGGAACTTCTCGGTCAGGTCGCGTTCACGGTCGGGGTCCTCGGCGGAGGAGCCCATGAGCAACGTCAGGCCGCGGTCGCGGACGGTGTCCTCTATGCCGCCGGCCACGGCTGCGAAGAAGGGGTTGCGGAGGTCGGGGACGACCAGTCCGACGGTGGTGTCGGGTCCGCCGACGCGGATGTTACGTGCCATGAGGTTCGGCTGGAAGCCGAGCCTGGCCACGGCCGCGAGAACCTGTTCCCTGGTCCGGGGTGAAACGGGTCCGTCCCCGTTGAGGACACGGGAGACCGTTTTGGCGCTGACGCCCACCTCGCGGGCGACGTCGGCCAGGGTGGGGCGGCGGTTCGCTGCCATGAGGAAGCCGTTTCCTGTGGGCTCGTCGGTTCCGGCCGCGCCGTTGCGCCGGCCGGAACCGGTGAGTGCTGAGTTGTTGTCAGTTGGCCTGGACTCCCGCGGCCTTCGCGGCATTGGAGTCCGTTACGACAGTACCGCCGGCTTCGTCGACGGTGAGCGCGCCGGTCATGATGGCGACGACCTCCGCCATGGAGTAGTCGGAGGGCTTGATCACGGCCGCGCGCCGGCCCAGCCGGTGGACGTGGATCCGGTCGGCGATCTCGAAGACATGGGGCATGTTGTGGCTGATCAGGACGACCGGCATCCCCTTGTCGCGGACGCGCCGGATGAGGTCCAGTACCTGGCCGGATTCCTTGACGCCGAGGGCGGCGGTGGGTTCGTCCATGACGACGGCGGTGCGGGCCCAGGCGACGGCGCGGGCGACCGCGACGGCCTGCCGCTGGCCGCCGGAGAGGGTCTCGACCGCCTGCGTGAGCGAACGCAGGCCGATCTTCAGGTCGGCCATGTGCTCGGCGGCCTCCTGGCGCATGCGCTTCTTGTCGAGCATGCGGAAGGCGCTGCCGAGGATGCCGGGGCGGCGTAGTTCGCGGCCGAGGAACATGTTCGAGGCGATGTCCATGGAGGCGGCCACGGCGAGTTCCTGGTAGACCGTTTCGATGCCGTGACCGCGTGCACTCTGCGGCCCGGAGAACTGTATGGGCGCGCCCCTGAGGCGTATCTCGCCCGCGTCGGGCACCAGCGCACCGGTGAGGGCCTTGATCAGGCTGGTCTTGCCGGCTCCGTTGTCGCCGATGACGGCGAGGACCTCACCGGGCAGCAGGTCGAAGTCGGCGCCGTCGATGGCGGTGACGTGGCCGTAGCGCTTGACCAGACCGCGGGCCTGCAGAACGGGGGAGGGAGAGGTGGTGGCGGTCATCGGGTCTTCTTCCGGGAGATCTGGTCGACGGTCACCGCCAGGATCACCAGAACTCCGGTGATCAGGGTCTGGTAGATCGAGGCGACGCCCATCAGCTGCAGGCCGTTGCGGAAGACGCCGACGATGAGGACACCGATGAAGGTGCCCAGGACCGATCCGCGTCCGCCGAAGAGGCTGGTGCCGCCGAGGACCACGGCGGTGATGCTGTCGAGGTTGTCGGTCTGCCCCGCCTGGGGGTCGCCGACTCCGGTGCGGGAGATGAGCAGCAGGGCGGCGATCCCGTACAGGATGCCGGCCACGGTGTAGATGCCTATGGTCAGCCGGGAGGTGCGCAGACCGTTCAGCCGCGCAGCTTCCCTGTTGTTGCCCAGGGCGTGGACGTGCCGTCCCCAGGAGGTGTTGCTCAGTGCGTACGCGAAGAGGAGGAACAGGGCGATGGTGAACAGCGATCCGTAGGTGATGTCCGTGTAGCCGAGCGGGAACGTCTCACCCAGGGCGGTCAGCGGCGCGGGCAGGTTGCTGACGGTCTGCTCTTCGGAATAGACGTGCGTCAGCGCGAACGCCACGTTGAGCATGCCGAGGGTCACGATGAACGGCGGCAGCGGGATCTTCTGCACCAGCAGTCCGTTGACCAGGCCGAAGCCACCGCAGACCGCCAAGCCCAGCGCGATGGCGACGAACGGCGGCAGGGAGCCCTCCGCCGCCATCTTGGCGATCACGATGCTGCCGAACGCCATCACGGCCCCGCACGACAGGTCGATGCCCGCGGTGAGGATGATCAGGGTCTGTCCGATGGCAAGGATGCCGACGACCATGACCTGCTGCACGATCAGGGAGAAGTTCCCGCCGGTGAGGAACTGTTCGGTGGTCAGGGAGAAGAACAGGCAGGCCAGAAGGAGGGCGGCCAGCGGGCCTGCGGTCGGTGCCATGAGCACTCTGCGGGCCGTGGTCGGTTCTTTGAGCTCGCCGTACGGCGTGGACGTGGGCGTGGGCGTGGGCGTGGACGTGGACGTGGCAGTCATGCGAAGTCCTTGACGGAAGACAAACGGAGGACAAGGGGGCGGCCGTCCCCGGTCGGGGAGGGGCTGGGGCGGCCGCCCCGCCGACAGCCGCTGAGGGAAGAGGCGGTTTCGAACGGTCCTCGGGGCGAGCTAGCCCCAGCAGTTGTCCAGGCCGTAGGCCGTGTCCTTGGACGTGGCCCCGTCCTGCGGCTTGTCGGTGATCAGGGTGACGCCGGTGTCCGTGGAGCCGGACGGCTTCTTGCCGTCCTTGGCGTAGGTGGCGACGGCTTCCACGCCCAGGGCGGCCATCTTCAGGGGGTACTGCTGCGAAGTCGCGGCGATCTTGCCCTCCTTGACCGCCTCGGTGCCGGTGCAGCCGCCGTCGACGGAGACGATCAGGACGTCCTTCTCCCGGCCCTTGGCCTTGAGCGCGGTGTACGCGCCCAGGGCCGCGGGTTCGTTGATGGTGTAGACGACGTTGATGCCGGGCGACTTCTGCAGGCAGTTCTCCATGGCGGTCTGCCCCTTGGACTGGTCACCGCCCGTGTCCTGGGAGCAGACGACGGAAGGGTCCTTCTCGTCGATGCCGAACCCCTTCAGGAACCCGTTGTGCCGCTGGACCCCGACAGCGACGCCCGGCGCCAGGTCGAGCGTGGCTATCTTGGCCGTCTTGCCCTTCATGGCCGCCCTGGCGTACTCGCCGATCAGCCGGCCGGCCTTGACGTTGTCGGTGGCGAAGAGGGCGTCGACCGCGTCCTCCGGCTCGGTCGGGCTGTCCAGCGCGATGACCAGGATTCCTTTGGCACGGGCCTTCTCGATCGCGGGCAGGATCGCCTTGGAGTCGCTCGGGGTGATGAGGATGCCCTTCACTCCGGAGGCGACCATGTTCTCGATGGCGGTGACCTGCCCGGCGTTGTCCCCGTCGAACTTGCCCGCCGCGCTGACCAGTTCGATGCCGCTGTCCTTGGCGGCCTTCTCCGCGCCTTCCTTCATCTTCACGAAGAACGGGTTGGTGTCGGTCTTGGTGATCAGACCGACCTTGACGTCTTTCCCCGAGCCGGTGCTCGCGGAGTCCGCTTTGGAGCCGGGTCCACAGGCCGTCAGGGCGAGGGCCGCGATGCCCGTGCACGCGGCCGATCCGAGAAGGAGGGCGGTCGAACGAGTGGTGCGCAACATGAAGGGACTCCTGCGGGATTTCGGACGACGCGGCCGGCATCGAAGCATGCCGTCCCCCAATGCCATCGCTGACTTATGTCATCGTTGACACTGCTTGCCGAGGATGATGGTCTCCGTCTCCCGGCAACGTCAATGCCTTGTACCCATCACATCGGCGACTTCCGGCTGCCGCGCCGCCCGGCGCCTCCCGTGGCCCTCCCACTGTTTTCCCGTAGCCCTCCCAGTGTTTTCCCGCGACTCTCCCGCTGCTTTCCCGCGGTCGTCGGGTGGCGCCCATCCCCACCTCTGTCTGGCGGATCGCACAGCGTCCCCCGGGAGATGGCCCTGCGTACCGTCGACGGCCGGATCCGGCTGACCAGGAGGCCGGTGAACAGCCTGAGATCTGGTGACCTGACTTCGCCGGGCCCGGCTCACCGGCCCCGGCCGTCAGCCGCAATGCCCGGGCTGAGGACGTCCATGTCGGCCGGGCCGGGCCGCCTGCCCGGCGGACCCGGCCGACATGGACGTCATGATCAGACGAGGTCGAACCGGTCCAGGTTCATCACCTTGTCCCACGCCGCGACGAAGTCGTTCACGAACTTCTCCTTCGCGTCATCGCTCGCGTAGACCTCCGCGAGCGCGCGCAGCTCGGAGTTCGACCCGAAGACGAGGTCGGCACGGGTGCCGGTCCACTTGACCTCGCCCGTGGCGGCGTCGCGCCCCTCGAAGGTGTTCTGCTCCTCGGACGTCGCCTTCCACGTCGTGCCCAGGTCGAGCAGGTTGACGAAGAAGTCGTTGGTCAGAGACCCGGGGGTCGTGGTCAGGACACCGAGCGGCGACTGCTGGTGGTTCGCGCCCAGGACGCGGAGACCACCGACGAGGACCGTCAGCTCGGGGGCGCTCAGGGTCAGCAGGTTCGCCCGGTCGATCAGCAGGTACTCGGCCGGCAGCCGGCTGCCCTTACCGAGGTAGTTGCGGAACCCGTCGGCGGTCGGCTCGAGCGCGGCGAACGACTCCACGTCGGTCTGCTCCTGCGAGGCGTCCACGCGGCCCGGCGTGAAGGGGACCTCGACGTCGAAGCCGGCGTCCTTCGCGGCCTTCTCGACGCCCGCGCAGCCGGCGAGCACGATCAGGTCGGCGAGCGACACCTGCCTGCCGCCGGACTGGGCGGCGTGGAAGGACTGCTGGATTCCCTCCAGGGTGCGCAGCACCGTCGCCAGCTGGTCGGGTTCGTTGACCTCCCAGCCGCTCTGCGGCTCGAGGCGGATGCGCGCACCGTTGGCGCCGCCGCGTTTGTCGCTGCCGCGGAAGGACGAGGCCGACGCCCACGCGGTGGACACGAGCTGGGACACCGACAGACCCGAGGCGAAAATTTGCGCCTTGAGGGAGGCGATGTCCTCGGCGCCGACGAGCTCGTGCGTCACCGCGGGCAGGGGGTCCTGCCACACCAGCGTCTCGGCCGGGACCTCCGGGCCGAGGTAGCGCACGATCGGGCCCATGTCGCGGTGGGTCAGCTTGAACCACGCGCGGGCGAAGGCGTCCGCGAACTCGTCCGGGTTCTCCAGGAAGCGACGAGAGATCTGCTCGTACGCCGGGTCGAACCGGAGCGAGAGGTCGGTCGTCAGCATCGTCGGGGCCTGGCGCTTCGACGGGTCGTGGGCGTCGGGGACGGTGCCCACTCCGGCGCCGTCCTTCGGCCTCCACTGGTTCGCACCGGCGGGGCTCTGGAACAGCTCCCACTCATAGCCGAAAAGGATCTCGAAGAAGCTGTTGTCCCAGGTGGTCGGGGTGTTCGTCCAGATACCCTCGAGACCGCTGGTGATCGTGTCGCCGCCCTTGCCGGTGCGATAAGAGTTACTCCAGCCGAGGCCCTGCTCCTCGATCGAGGCGGCCTCGGGGTCGGGGCCGACCGCGGCCGCCGGGCCCGCACCATGGGTCTTGCCGAAGGTGTGACCGCCCGCGATCAGGGCGACCGTCTCCTCGTCGTTCATCGCCATCCGGCGGAACGTCTCACGGACGTCGCGGGCCGCGGCGACCGGGTCCGGGTGGCCGTTCGGGCCCTCCGGGTTGACGTAGATGAGGCCCATCTGGACCGCGCCGAGGGGGTTCTCCAGCTCACGGTCGCCGGTGTAGCGCTGGTCGTCGAGCCAGGTGGTCTCGGGACCCCAGTAGACGTCCTCGTCGGCCTCCCAGACGTCGGCGCGGCCGCCGCCGAAGCCGAAGGTCTCGAAGCCCATCGTCTCCAGGGCTACGTTACCGGTGAGGATCATGAGGTCGGCCCAGGAGATGGACTGGCCGTACTTCTTCTTCACCGGCCACAGCAGACGGCGGGCCTTGT
>CAMLJW010000257.1 GCA_946480485.1 uncultured Streptomyces sp.
TCGACAACGACGAGCTGGCCAAGCTCATCCACATCAACGCCGACGGCGACATGCCGGGCATGAAGGCCGCCACGCTGTCGGGTCTCTACCGGGTCAGTGGTGGCGGCGACGCCCTCGCGGCCCGTATCGAGGAGATCTGCGCCGAGGCCGACGCCGCCATGGAGAACGGCGCCCGCCTGATCGTCCTGTCCGACCGGCACTCCGATGCCGAGCACGCGCCGATCCCCTCACTGCTGCTCACCGCGGCCGTCCACCACCACCTCATCCGTACGAAGCAGCGCAACCAGGTGGGCCTGCTCGTCGAGGCGGGCGATGTCCGTGAGGTCCACCATGTGGCCCTCCTCATCGGCTTCGGCGCCGCGGCCGTCAACCCCTATCTGGCGATGGAGTCCGTCGAGGACCTCGTCCGGGCTGGAACGTTCCTTCCCGGAATCGAGTCCGAGCAGGCCATCCGCAACCTGATCTACGCCCTCGGCAAGGGCGTCCTGAAGGTCATGTCCAAGATGGGCATCTCGACCGTCGCCTCCTACCGAGGCGCCCAGGTCTTCGAGGCCGTCGGCCTGGACCATGCCTTCGTCGAGAAGTACTTCAAGGGCACCGCCACCAAGATCGGCGGCGTCGGCATCGACGTCATCGCCAAGGAGGTCGCCGCCCGCCACGCCAAGGCGTACCCGGCCTCCGGCATCGCCCCGGCGCACCGCGCGCTGGACATAGGCGGCGAGTACCAGTGGCGCCGCGAGGGCGAGCCCCATCTGTTCGACCCGGAGACGGTCTTCCGCCTCCAGCACTCCACGCGTACCCGCCGCTACGACATCTTCAAGAAGTACACGGACCGCGTGAACGAGCAGTCCGAGCGGCTGATGACGCTGCGCGGCCTGTTCGGCTTCAAGTCCGGTTCCGAGGGCCGTCAGTCGATCTCCATCGACGAGGTCGAGCCGGCCTCTGAAATCGTCAAGCGTTTCTCCACCGGCGCCATGTCCTACGGCTCCATCTCCAAGGAAGCCCACGAGACGCTCGCCATCGCCATGAACCAGCTGGGCGGCAAGTCCAACACCGGTGAGGGCGGCGAGGACGCGGACCGCCTGTACGACCCGGCGCGCCGTTCGTCGATCAAGCAGGTCGCCTCCGGCCGCTTCGGCGTGACGTCCGAGTACCTGGTCAACGCCGACGACATCCAGATCAAGATGGCCCAGGGCGCCAAGCCCGGCGAGGGTGGCCAGCTGCCCGGCCACAAGGTGTACCCCTGGGTCGCCAAGACCCGGCACAGCACCCCCGGTGTCGGCCTGATCTCCCCGCCGCCGCACCACGACATCTACTCCATCGAGGACCTGGCCCAGCTGATCCACGACCTGAAGAACGCGAACCCGCAGGCGCGGATTCACGTGAAGCTGGTCTCCGAGGTCGGCGTCGGCACGGTCGCCGCTGGTGTCTCCAAGGCCCACGCGGACGTCGTACTGATCTCCGGTCACGACGGTGGTACGGGCGCCTCCCCGCTTACGTCGCTCAAGCACGCCGGTGGTCCCTGGGAGCTGGGCCTTGCCGAGACCCAGCAGACGCTGCTGCTGAACGGCCTGCGGGACCGGATCGTGGTTCAGACGGACGGCCAGCTGAAGACCGGCCGTGACGTCGTCATCGCCGCGCTGCTGGGCGCCGAGGAGTTCGGTTTCGCGACCGCGCCGCTCGTCGTCTCCGGCTGCGTCATGATGCGCGTCTGCCACCTGGACACCTGCCCGGTCGGTATCGCCACGCAGAACCCGACCCTGCGCGAGCGGTTCTCCGGCAAGGCCGAGTACGTCGTGAACTTCTTCGAGTTCATCGCCGAGGAGGTCCGCGAGCTGCTCGCCGAGCTGGGCTTTCGCTCCATCGAGGAGGCCGTCGGCCACGCCGAGACGCTCGACGTCACCCGTGCCGTCGACCACTGGAAGGCGCAGGGCCTGGAGCTGGAGCCGCTGTTCCACGTGCCGGAGCTGCCCGAGGGCGCGGTGCGCCACCAGCTGATCGAGCAGGACCACGGTCTGGCGAAGGCGCTCGACAACGAGCTGATCAAGCTCGCCGCCGACGCGCTCGCCGCGTCCAGCGCGACCGACGCCCAGCCGGTCCGCGCCCAGGTGGCGATCCGCAACATCAACCGCACCGTGGGCACCATGCTCGGCCACGAGGTGACGAAGAAGTTCGGTGGCGCGGGCCTGCCCGACGACACCATCGACATCACCTTCACCGGCTCCGCGGGCCAGTCCTTCGGCGCCTTCCTGCCGCGCGGTGTCACGCTGCGCCTGGAGGGCGACGCCAACGACTACGTCGGCAAGGGCCTGTCCGGCGGCCGGGTGATCGTCCGTCCGGACCGGGGCGCCGACCACCTCGCCGAGTTCTCCACGATCGCGGGCAACACCATCGCGTACGGCGCGACCGGCGGCGAGCTGTTCCTGCGCGGCCGCACCGGCGAGCGCTTCTGCGTCCGCAACTCCGGCGCGACGGTCGTGTCCGAGGGCGTGGGCGACCACGGCTGCGAGTACATGACCGGCGGCCACGCGGTGGTCCTCGGCGAGACGGGCCGCAACTTCGCGGCCGGCATGTCGGGCGGCGTCGCCTACGTGATCGACCTGAACCGCGACAACGTGAACGCCGGCAACGTCGGCGCGATCGAGGCGCTCGACGACACCGACAAGCAGTGGCTGCACGAGGTGGTGCGTCGGCACGCGGAGGAGACCGGCTCGACGGTCGCCCACAACCTCCTTGCCGAGTGGTCCGTGTCCGTGGACCGCTTCAGCAAGATCATCCCCAGTACGTACAAGGCAGTGCTCGCCGCCAAGGACGCCGCCGAGCGAGCGGGACTCTCCGAGTCCGAGATCACCGAGAAGATGATGGAGGCGGCGACCCATGGCTGACCCCAAGGGCTTTCTGAACCACGGCCGCGAGGTCGCCAGGACCCGTCCGGTCGGTGAGCGTGTCAAGGACTGGAACGAGGTCCACGTCCCGGGCTCGCTGCTGCCGATCATCTCCAAGCAGGCCTCGCGCTGCATGGACTGCGGCATCCCCTTCTGCCACAACGGCTGCCCGCTGGGGAACCTGATCCCCGAGTGGAACGACTACGCGTACCGCGAGGACTGGTCCGCCGCGTCGGAGCGGCTGCACGCGACGAACAACTTCCCGGAGTTCACCGGACGGCTGTGCCCGGCCCCCTGTGAGTCGGCGTGCGTGCTGGGCATCAACCAGCCCGCCGTGACCATCAAGAACGTCGAGGTCTCGATCATCGACAGGGCGTGGGACAGCGGCGACGTGGCACCTCAGGCCCCCGAGCGGCTGTCGGGCAAGACCGTCGCGGTCATCGGCTCGGGACCGGCGGGACTGGCGGCGGCTCAGCAGCTGACGCGGGCCGGCCACACGGTCGCGGTGTACGAGCGCGCTGACCGCATCGGCGGCCTCCTGCGCTACGGCATCCCCGAGTTCAAGATGGAGAAGCGGCACATCAACCGGCGTATCGAGCAGATGCGCGCGGAGGGCACCAAGTTCCGTACCGGTGTGGAGATCGGTCGCGACATCGACGCGGCGAAGCTGCGCAAGCGGTACGACGCCGTGGTCATCGCGGCGGGCGCGACCGTCTCCCGGGACCTGCCGGTGCCCGGCCGTGAGCTGAACGGCATCCACTTCGCGATGGAGTACCTGCCGCTGGCCAACAAGGTGCAGGAGGGCGACTACGTGGCGCCCCCCATCACCGCCGAGGGCAAGCACGTCGTGGTCATCGGCGGCGGTGACACGGGCGCGGACTGCGTGGGCACCGCCCACCGCCAGGGCGCTTCCTCGGTCACCCAGTTGGAGATCATGCCCCAGCCCGGCGAGAAGCGGAATCCGGGCCAGCCCTGGCCGACCTTCCCCATGCTCTACAAGGTCACCTCCGCGCACGAGGAGGGCGGCGAGCGGGTCTACTCCGTCTCCACCACCCACTTCGACGGCGACGAGGACGGCAACGTGCAGTGGCTGCACCTTGTCGAGGTCGAGTTCGTGGACGGCAAGCTGACACAGAAGCCGGGTACGGAGCGTAAGATCCCCGCCCAGCTGGTCACGCTCGCGATGGGCTTCACGGGCACCGACCAGGAGAACGGCCTGGTCGCGCAGTTCGGCCTGGAACTCGACGAGCGCGGCAACATCGCCCGCGACGACGACTACGCCACCAACGTCCCCGGCGTGTACGTCGCCGGCGACGCCGGCCGCGGCCAGTCCCTCATCGTCTGGGCCATCGCGGAGGGCCGCTCGGCCGCCCGCGGGGCCGACCGCTTCCTCACGGGTGCGAGCGACCTGCCGGCCCCGATCCGCCCGACAGACCGTTCGCTGACGGCCTGACGGTTCACCAGACGTCCCGTACAAAGGCGTACGGAACACGCGACGCCCGCCCTTGTCCCCGACCGGACGCAGGGCGGGCGTTGTGGTGTCTCCTCGCCTCCTCCGTCCAGGCCGCCGTGAACCCCGGATCGAGGCCTGGCAGTCGGAGCCGTCGACGTCTGGCGGTTCATCGGTTCCGGCGACGCGAGGAGCGAACGGTTCGATTTCCTCCGCAAGCTCAACGACCTCGCCGTACCCGTGAAGCGCCCCGGCGAGATCGTCTCCGTCATCGGCCAACACGCCCAGGATGGCAATGACCCTACGTGTCGCACTCCAGGACTGAGCGGCACAGACCGCAGCGCGCCCGCACCCGGCCCCGCACCGGCACCCGGATCCGCTGCCGGCAGGTCGGGCAGGGGAACGACACGCGCAGCGGGCCGTGACCTTCGGGCGTGAAGTCGTACGGGACACCCGCCGGCCGGCCCGGGGCGTGGTGGTCCTGGGCGCGGCGGCGGTCCTTCGCGTAGCGGCGGCGGCCCGCCCAGCCGGCCGCCGTCAGCGGGGGCTGCTGCTCGTCGTGGCGAGCCTGCGCCATGCCCTTCGTGTACGCCGTGTACGCCTGCGGGCTGGTGAACCATGTCGCGGGGTCCTCGCCGAAGATCAGCGACCGCTTGGCCAGGACGTAGCCGAACTCCTCAGGAGTCAGATAGCCGAGCTTCTGCGAGGAGGCGGCGTCCTCGCGGAACGCGTCGAGCAGCAGCCATCCCGCGCCCAGATACGTCGTCGCGGTGTCCGTGAGGATCTCGTTGTCGCGCGTGCCCGGGAACGACAGGTCGAGACGGTGCAGATAGACGTGCATCACCTCGTGCGCCAGCGCGGCGCCGATGTCCCTGCGGTGGGTGCGGAAGCGGTCGTTCAGCTCGATGAAGTACTCGGGTCCCGCGGCGAGCTCGACGTTCGCCGCGTGCTCCATCTCGCGGAAACTGACGATCACGCGGGCGTCCGGCAGCCGGAAGTGCTGGACCAGCTCGCGGGCAACGCGCTGCGCGCCCAGGTACAGATCGTCCACGTCGGCGAAGGCCACGTCCACGGGGGCCACGCTGGTGTCGAAGGTGTGGATGGTGTCGTACGAGAGCCGTTTGTACAGCGCGGTGATCGCTGCCCGCACCGTGTCCAGGTGCGGGTAGCCGTGCTTGACCGGGCCGCCGTTCGCCACGCCCGCACTCCCAAGAGGTTAAGAGCCCGATTCCACTCTAAGCGGCGGCGGTCGGTGCCGTCGTGCTCGCGACCGCCAGGCCGCAGGGCCGCACGGTGCCCGGCGGCCGGAGCAGCCAGGTACCCGGCCCCGACGATCCACCCATGATCGAGCGGACCCACACCATACGGCCCGACCGCACGCCCGTAGGGTGGGCGTCCATGACCACCAGCAACACCGGTACCGGTGACGTCGACCCCACCGTGCGCGCCGAGCTAGCCCGGCTGCGCGACAGCATCGACAACATCGACGCAGCAGTCGTCCACATGCTCGCCGAACGCTTCAAGTGCACCCAGCGGGTCGGCCACCTCAAAGCCGCCTACCAGCTGCCGCCCGCCGACCCCACCCGCGAAGCCCGGCAGATCACCCGCCTGCGCCAGCTCGCCGAGGACGCCAAACTCGATCCCGCGTTCGCCGAGAAGCTCCTCAACTTCATCATCGCCGAGGTCATCCGCCACCACGAAAGCATCGCGGACAACGCGAACGCCACGCAGTGACAGGAGGGGGCGGCACCACATACCGGCCCGTGCACGGCGTCCCTGCCCCGGTCCCTCGGTACGGCGAATCCGCCTGCCGCCCCACTTCTCGCACCGTTGTACGCACGCCCCCTCGGCGCCGGCGCCGAAATGAGGCATCCTTCGCTGAGCACTCGTCGTCAGTTCACCAGTACTCCCTGTCAGTCGGTTCGGGCACAAGCTGGTTGTCCAAGCGAGGGGACTTCGCGCAATGCCGTCGGAAGCAAAGATCCTTATCGTCGACGACCACGAGGACACGCTCTACGCACTGGAAAGCGCCCTGGCCCCGCTCGGCCACCGGCTGGCACGAGCCACCACCGGCGACGACGCCCTCAAGGAGGTCCTGCGCGGCCACGTCGGGCTGCTCCTCCTCGACGTGCGCATGCCGGGCATCAGCGGCCTCGACGTCGTCCGCTACATGCGCTGCCTGAAGCAGACCCAGTACATCCCCGTCATCCTGGTCACCGGCTTCGGCCCGGACGCCCAACTCACGGCCACCGCCTTCCGGCTCGGCGTCGCCGACCTCGTCATGAAACCCATCGACCCCTGCGCCCTGCGCACCAAAGTGCGGTACCTGTACGACTACCACCAGCGGTTTCTGTGGCTGGATCGGGAAGTACGCGAACTACGCGCCCTGAAGTCATCCCCGCCTCCGCAACCCGACCCGCGCTTCGACCCCTGCCTGTCGCCCCAGCGGCCCACCGCCGTCCGGAAACGCGACCAGACCGCGTAGGGCCGCCCGGAACCAGACCGCGCAGGGCCGCCCGGAACCAGACCGCACGCCCGCCCGAAACCAGCACCGCGCAGGCCCGCCCGAAAGGCCGGAGATCAAGCCTCCCCTGTGCCGCGCCCAGCCCATCAGGCAGCATGTCCTCATGCCCGTACTGACGCGCGCCGAAGCGCAGACCCGTGCCAGGCTCCTCGACGTCCACCGCTACCAGATCGAACTCGACCTGACGCGCGGCGACGAGATCTTCGACTCCCGCACCGTCATCCGCTTCACGGTACGGGGCGACCACGAGTCCGCGGACACCTTCGTCGAGCTCAAGCCCGCCGAACTGCGCATGGCAGCCCTCGACGGAGAGCCGCTCGGCCTGGAAACCCTGGACGAGAACCGGTTGCCCCTCAAGAACCTCACCCCCGGCGAACACGAACTGCGCATCGACGCCGTCATGCGCTACTCGCGCACCGGCGAGGGCATGCACCGCTTCACGGACCCCACCGACGGCGAAACCTACCTCTACACCCAGCTGTTCATGGAAGACGTCCAACGCGTCTTCGCCGCCTTCGACCAGCCCGACCTCAAAGCCGTCTTCGACCTCGAGGTCAAAGCTCCCGAAGGCTGGACCGTCCTCACCAACGGCATCGCCGAGCACGGGGGCGACGGCACATGGAAGGCGGCCCCGACCCCGCTGATCTCCACCTACCTGGTCGCCGTCGCCGCCGGCCCCTGGCACTCCG
>CAMLJW010000258.1 GCA_946480485.1 uncultured Streptomyces sp.
ACCGGGCTCGCGCTCGCACCGCTCACCCACGACGGCGAGCCGAGCGACGGCCGCCTGCTGCCGGTCCAGCTGCTCCTTCCAGGCCTGGGCCTGCTCGGCGACCCGCGCCTCGTACACCTGGGCCTGCTCGGCCAGCTGCGCTTCGCGGGCCGAGCGCTCGGCCGCGTACTTCCGCTCCAGGCCGACCGCATGCTGCTGCCACTGCTGGGAGTGCCCGGCCTGTGAGGCCATGAGCTCGCCCGCGCTGCGGCGCAGTCGGACCTGGGATCGGACAAGCAACTGTACGCAGACGGCACTTGCCGTCGTCGCCACGGCACCGGCGACTATCGCGGTGATGCGCGTCTGGTCGGAGGCGGCGACCGCTGCGACGACGGTCCCAGCGCCTAAGGTCAGTGGCAACAGCCACCAGCTGTACCAAGCAGGTGCCCGCGCCGCGGGTGGCGGAGTGGCAAGTTCCATCTGCATCCTTCGAAGCAACACGATCGAACAGAGGGTAGAAGGTCGGGCTGCACTCGTCGCGCGGCGGGCTTCCCCTTCGCGACGGGCATGCGTGGGCAACGAGCGACAACGCTGCTTTCGCGTCAACTCGCCGCGCCAGAGGGAACCTTATCGGGTTTGATCTGCCGAGGCTCAATCCCTCTCACCACCTCGTCGAAGGTTTGGCCTTGCTCCGGCTGGGGACGTTCGAGTCGACAAATCCCTTTACGCATCATCCAGACCCCCGACGACCGGTGTGACACGAGGAACGGATGCGTCAGGGGGTCGGCACGGGCACGCAATGTCATCAACCCCCCACCCCGAGTCGTCCTTGAGGAGATGTACCGATGAGTGGCCTGTCAGGTACTTCCGCCGCGGTTGCCATCGCGCCCGGCCGCCTGCCCTTGATCGGACACGGACACCAACTGACCAGGCGCCCCCTGGAGTTCATGGACTCGCTGCGCGATCAAGGCAGCGTCGTCAAGATCCTTATCGGACCCACCGCCGCCTATGTGGTCACCGATCCGGCCGTCACCCGCCGGGTGCTGGTGACGGAGGCGGACGCGTTCGCCAAGGGCGGCAAGATCATCGATGCGCTGCGGTTGTTCTTCGGCGACGGGCTCGCCACGATCGCCGACGGCGACCTGCATCTGAAGCACCGCCGGCTGATGCAGCCGATGTTCAACAAGGCGCACATCGCCACCCGGGGCGATGTCATGATCAGCCATGTCAGGGCCGCGACCGAGGCGTGGACGGAGGGGGTCGCGCGGGACACGTACGAGGACATGAACGATCTGACGCTGTCGACCTTCCTCGTCGCGCTCTTCGGTTCGGGCCTGCCGGACCATGTCGAGGAGGAGTTCCAGACCCTCATGCCGGCGATCATGCGCGGCACGATCCGGCAGACCATCCTGCCGGGCTGGGTGACGAAGCTCCCGCTGCCCGCGAACCGCGCGCACGAGCTGCGGGTCACGCGTCTGCGGGCGCTCATCGACCAGGCGATCGACCATCACCGCGCCCAACTGGCCGCGCAGCCGGACACATCGGCCGAGCCACCCACCGGCTGCCCCGCACACAAGGGCGGCTCTGCGGACGGTCCGACACGCAGCGCGACGGGGAGCGCGTCCGAAGGCGGCCTCTTCTCCACCCTCCTCACCGCCGACGACCCCGAGACGGGCCCCCTCTCCCGCCAGCAGCTCCAGGACGAGGCGATCACGCTTCTCACCGGCGCCATCGAGACCACGGGGACGACACTGGCCTGGACCCTGTACGAGATCAGCAGGAATGCGGAGATCGAGCGGCGGCTGCACGACGAACTCGACGCCGTGTGCGGGGACCGGCTGCTGCGCCAGGAGGACCTGAGCTCCCTGCCGTACCTGCGCAGGGTCCTCAAGGAAGCCATGCGCATGTACGGCCCCGCCTGGCTCGTCACACGCACCACCACGCGTCCTGTCATCCTCGACGGACACCACATCCCCGAAGGCGCGGACATCGTCTACAGCCCGTACGTCCACCAGCACGACCCCGAGGTCTACGCCGACCCCGCGGCCTTCAACCCGGACCGCTGGGAGCCTGAGCGCGCCAAGAGCATCAACCGCACCTCGTTCCTCGCCTTCGGCGACGGCCGCCGCAAGTGCATCGGCGAGGAGTTCGCCTGGGCCGAACTCCTCATCGTCCTGGCGACCGTCGTCCAACGCTGGCGCCTGGCGCTGACCTCCGCCCCCCCACGTCCGCAGGCCATCGTCACGGTCAAACCGGACAAGCTCTCGATGACACCACAGCTCAGGGCCCCGAAGGGGACAGCGGAGAAGGCCCCGGAGTCCTAGGGCGTGCCCTGGTTCGGACACCAGGGAGCACGTAACCCGCCGGTCGATGTCAGGGCTTCGCGCCAGTGGCCTTCCTCGGCTGGCGGGGCCCGGAATGGGACCGCTCGGGCCTGTTCTGGCCGAGCGGCTGGCGACGGGGGCATCGGCAGCGAGGTGGCCGTGTGCGACGTCGAGCCTCTCTCCGCCCCGTCGAGTGCCGGCGTAGTGTTGGCCTCAGCGCGTGATCCGGTCGATCACCAAGCGCTCGAAGAGGTCGTCGTGCAGCTCGTCCTGGTACTGCTCGACCGACCGGTGAGCGGCCGCCGTGTCCCCGTTCCAGTCAGTGATGACGTCCTTGTTGAAGTCGATCAGGCGGTGTACGTCGTCCGGAGTCAGCTCGGGATGGAACTGGCATCCGAAGACCCGCTCGCCGAAGCTCAGTGCCTGGACGGAGGTGTGCTCGTTGCGGTACTCGATGCGCACCCCGTCGGCCTCCTCGATCCGCGGACTGATCGCCTGATAGTGGAACGACGGCACGACACCAAAGCCGTGGTCGCCGCCCCTGTCGCGGTGGCTGTCGCCAGCTCGGCTTACCGGGGTCAGGCCGACCTCTATGCCCGAGGTGCCGATGATCGAATTCGGACGCAGTGCCTCGGCGATCAACTGCGAGCCAAGGCACATGCCGATCACCGCGGGGCCCGGGCTCGCGGGCTCGGCACCCCCGTCGCTCCTGTCCGTGTCCGCGATGAGCTCCCGCACCAGCGCGATGGTCGCGCGCATCCACGCGGCGTCCGAGTGCACCGAGGTCTGGCCTCCGGTGAACACATACGCCAGGGTGGGTCGGGGCAAGCGCGCGGCCGGATCGGCCGCCTCGGCCGGCAGGTTCAGGCGGCCACAGCTCAGGCCAGCCCGGGTCAGTCGTTGCTCGATCCGGTCGGCGTAGTCGAGACCGTCGTAGATCAGCCCGTCCGCGACACAGATCTGCACGTCCACCGGCATGATCTCCCCCTTTACCCGAAGAACTTCGACCACAGGCTGGCCGCCGCGTCCACGCACTGGACGAAACCCAGGACAGCCACGATCGTCACGGCCAGGTTGACTCGCGTTACCCGGCGCATCTGCTCGTGCTCCAGCTTTCGTTCCACCGCGTGCCGCGCCATTTCGAGCAGGGTGTCAGTACGCTCGCGCACCTTTTCGGTCTCCCACGCCTTCAGTACGCTGTCACGCAACTTGAGGACGTGGAAGTCGTAGCTGAACGTGGGCCGCACCAACGCCTGGTAGTCGGCACGCAGCCGTCGTTCCAGCCCGATGAGAAGTTCGGGGTCCTCGTCCAGGGCCGACTCGCGGATGATCCGTTCCGCGGCGTTGGCGGAGCGTTCCAGCCGGGCGTAGTGCACGTTCAGCTGACCCAGCAGGTGCTCAAGCTGGCCGAGCGTGTCGTGAGGGTTCCGGGAGGCCAACAGGAAGAAGGCGTACCCGGGGTAGAAGAACTCTTCCGGCCACGTCGATTCGGAGGGGATCGGCTCGGCGGAGCGGGGATAGACCAGGTGCCGTAAAGAATTGGAGAGCGTCGCCCGGCCTGGAGCCGGGTGGGTGGTGCTGCCCGCGTAGGCGAGGTTGAAATAAGGCAGGACCGTGGGACACGGCGGCCCCTGTCGGCATCGGTCGGACATCGCGGTAAGGGCTGGCAGCAGCTCGTCCCTGATGCGCGCGGTGACATCGTCGCGGCCCTTCGGCCCGAAGCCGTCGATGAGCCGCTCCCGCCGTACCTCGGACCACCCGTCGGCGATGCGCATGTGCACGGCCACCGAGCCGTAGCCGTCCGGGAACAGAATGCCGGTGACGTTCAGTTCCACCGGGAGCAGCGTCGCCTCCTGCACGATCGTCGTCAGCCGCGCGTGGAACGCATCGGAGCCGGCGAAGTGCGTGAGCAGGTCGACGGGGGGATTGCCGAAGGTGAGCGAGCCACGCAGGAATTGATCCAGGGACCGTTGCACCACCGTGAGGCGCCTCTCCGGCTCGAGCGCGCCGTCCGCCGGAACGGCGAAGCTGGGAAGGTCCGCGAGCGACGCGGACCCCGGATAGAAGGGCCCGGTCAGCAGCAGCAGGGCGTCGCCGCAGAAGTCGACGTCACCTGATGCCCCAGGCGGCGGCCCGACAGCCGCACGGGCATGCGGCAGCTCCACTCCGTCCGGTGCCCCGCCCAACTCCTGAACAAGTTTGGACCTGTCCATGCGACCGCCCCCCCGGCGATTCAGACGACCATGCAGGCTACCGCCTCTTCGGGATCCATTACAGCATCTGATGCGGCGCGTCGCCCCGCCCGCATCCCGCCTCGCCCATCAGGGTCCGTCGATCCCGAGGCACGATTTCAAGATCTTCAGAGCACTTCTGGGCAACTTCTAGTGCATCGTCCAGGTGTGCTTGTCGCCGCCCACCCAACGGACGACTTCCGGGTCGTCGGCGTCGTGCACCGGGATGCCGTAGGCCGCGGCGGCGATCAGCACGTCCGTGAGGGCCGTGGCCGCGCCGACGACGGCACCGTCGATCTGCACGATGCGGAAGGGTGGATTCCCGGGCTGGAGACCCAGCACCGTGATCCGCGGGTGCGAGATGTAGGGGCTTGCGCTTTCGGTCATGATCCCACCGGTTCCACACGCTGGCCGCCGGTAAGCCTGCCGGGGCGGGGGTGTCAGTCGTCGTGCCACTGCGCCGACGTGGCCGACGTGGCCGACGTCCGAAAGAGGCTCGTATTTCATGGTGGCACAGGCAAGCTCGGGTGGCTGCTGTGCGGGCCGGTCCGAGCCGCGCGACGCTGGAGACATGGAGCCGGTCGATGCCCTGGACCGGATCGCCTTCCTGCTGGAACGGTCCCGGGCCCCCACCTATCGCGTACAGGCGTTCCGCACGGCGGCGGGCGTGGTGGCGGCGCTGCCCGACGGTGAACTGGCGCGGCGGACGGCTGCCGGGTCGCTTCAGTCGCTGAAGGGCGTCGGGCCGAAGAGCGCGCAGGTGGTGCGCGAGGCGCTGGCCGGGCGGGTGCCGGGCTATCTGGAGCGGCTGGAGCGGGAGGCCCCGGATCCGCTCGCCCCGGGCGGTGAGCGCCTGCGGGCGCTGATGCGCGGCGACTGCCATCTGCACTCGGACTGGTCGGACGGTGGGAGTCCCATCGAGGAGATGGGGCGGACGGCGGCCCGGATCGGCCACGAGTGGGCGGTGCTCACCGATCACTCGCCGCACCTCACGGTGGCCCGCGGGCTGCCCGCGGAGCGGTTGCGGGAACAGCTCGGCGTGGTGGCGGAACTCAACACACGCTGGGCGCCCTTCCGGCTGCTCACGGGCATCGAGTGCGACATTCTCGACGACGGTTCGCTCGACCAGGAGCCGGAGCTGCTGGACCGGCTCGACGTCGTCGTCGTGTCAGTGCACTCCAAGCTCCGTATGGACGCGGCGTCGATGACCCGTCGTATGGTCGCCGCTGTACGCAATCCGCTCTCCGACGTGCTGGGGCACTGCACGGGCCGGCTCCTCGGCGGTCGCGGGCGGCCCGAGTCGCGGTTCGACGCGGACGCGGTCTTCGCGGCCTGCGCCGGCTCGGGAACGGCGGTGGAGATCAATAGTCGTCCCGAACGGCTCGATCCGCCGCGCCGCCTCCTGCGCCGGGCGATCGACGCGGGCGTCCTGTTCTCCGTGGACACGGACGCCCACGCACCCGGACAGCTCGACTGGCAGGGGTACGGGTGCGCGCGAGCCGTGGAGTGCGGCGTGCCCGCCGGGCGGGTGGTCACCACCTGGTCGGCGGACGAGCTGCTGGCCTGGGCACGGCACCGCGAGACGCCGCCCGGCGCGCGCGGTCCGTAAAGGACTCGCCGTCGCTGGGAGACATACGGTCCATGACGAGGTACTCGGGAAGTGCGGGCGAGCGGTGAGGCCCTACGGTGAAGGGACAGGGACAGCGTATGGAACGAGCGGCCGTGTTCGACGTCGACGGCACTCTCGTCGACACCAACCACCTTCATGTGACGGCCTGGTGGGAGGCCTTCCGGCAGGCCGGGCACAAGGTCTCGATGCATGCCATCCACCGGGCTGTGGGCCTCGGCGCCCACGACCTCGTCGCTCATCTGCTGGGCGACGACCGGGACACGGGCGAGGACGACACGATCAGCGCCGCCCACAAGACCCTCTACGGAACGTACTTCGACCGGCTGCCACCGCTGCCGGGCGCCGGGGACCTGCTGCGGCACCTGGACCGCGGCGGCTGGACCGTCGTGCTCGCCACCTCTGCCGGCGGGCCCGAGCTCGAAGCGCTGCGCCGCGCCATCGACGCCGACGAGGCCATCGAAGCCATGGCGAGCGCCGACGACGTGGCGGCGGGAAAGCCCGCGCCCGAACCGGTCGAGCACGCCCTGGAACTCGCCGGGGCTTTGGCCGAGCGGTCGGTGCTCGTCGGCGACACCGTGTGGGACATGCGGGCCGGCACCCGGGCCGGTGTCGCCTGCGTGGGCGTCCTGTGCGGTGGCATCCCGCGCGCCGATCTCGAGGAAGCCGGGGCCCGTGCCGTCTACCGGGACCCGGCCCATCTGCTGGCGTCGACGAAGGGCAGTCCCCTGGCATCGGGCGACTGAGCGACTGCCTCGTACACGGATCTGGCGGCCCGTGCCACCTCGTCCACCGGGCGCGGTAGCGGCGGGCGTGGTCCAGGACGGCGTCGTACATCGCGGTGAAGGCGGTGCGCCAGTCGGTGGCCAACAGGCCGAGCGCGCCGGAGGGATAGCCGCATCCGGGCCGTCACTCGGTGCAGGCGGGCGGCCTGGCGCCCCAACTCGCGGCGGAGATCCATGTGTTCGCCGTCCGGGAAGGAGCCCCACCGATCGCCTTCAGTACGTAGCGGCTGCCGTCGGTGACGAGGAGTTTCCTCCACGGTGTTGTAGCTTCCGCCGTCCACCGGACGGCAGCGGGCGAGCCGTTCCGCAGGCAGCCCGGCCGCCTCGAGAAGCGTCGCTCCCGGTTCTCCGACATCTCGCGCCCACCCGTTGCGTTCGTCGCCACGGCACTCACCCGGACCGTACAGCGCAGGCGAGGCACCACCACTCGCACGGTTGTGCACCGTACTTCGTGCGGAACGCTTAGGCTCCGCGCATGGAACAGAGCGAGATCATCCTGCGTGCGATCGGCGTCCTGACCGAGACCCAGGAAATGGTGCGCAGGCTCAACGAGGAGTCCGACGTCGACACGGACATCGGCGACGCCCAGCTCGGCAGG
>CAMLJW010000259.1 GCA_946480485.1 uncultured Streptomyces sp.
TCGGCGATCATCGGGAGGATCGGGGTGATCCCGATCCCGCCCGCGATGAAGAGGTATCGGGGGCTTCCGGCCAGTGAGAAGTGGTTGCGCGGCCCGCGGACCCTGACGACATCGCCCACCTGGATCTGTTCGTGGGCGTACTGGGAGCCACCGCGCGAGTCGGCGGTCCTCAGCACGGCGATCTGCCAGCTATCACCGGTCGCGGTGTCGCCGCAGAGCGAGTACTGCCGTACCAGCGCGTCGGGCCCGGCGCCCAGCACGATGTCGATGTGCGCGCCGGGGGTCCAGTGCGGGAGGCGGTCGGCGTCGTTGACTGCGACGAGTTCGAGCGAGCGGACTCCGTCCGCCTCGGCTCGTGCCGAACGCACGACCAGATCCATTTCGAGTTCATGAAGCACGGTCTCGGCGGACATCGTCACGGGAGGACCCTTCGCTCGCAAATCCTTCTTCCCGATAAGATATCAAACATCGCGGTCCCACGCACAGGATCACCGACACTGAGTGCCATGACTCAGACAGCACCTGTCCCCACCACGCCCCTGCGTGCGCGCGCCGAGATCGATCTGGCCGCCCTGCGGACCCATGTCCGGACCCTGCGTGCCCTCGCACAGGGGGCGCAGCTCATGGCCGTCGTGAAGGCCGACGCGTACGGCCATGGCGCGGTGCGGTGTGCCCGGGCGGCCGTCGAGGCCGGAGCCGGTTGGCTGGGGACGGCCACGCCGGAGGAGGCCCTCGCGCTGCGGAAAGCAGGACTCCCGGAGCGCATCATGTGCCGGCTGTGGACGTCGGGCGGACCCTGGCGGGCCGACACAGCGGGTAACCGCAGAGCCTCCGGCCAAGGCACGGCACCGTAGGACTTGGGTAGCGGTGCAGTCCCGACGAGGCACGATGTCCACCGTTGCGCGGGCTCTGCTCTCGGATGGGATCGTACGGCCCGCCCGGCCGTCCGCACCCCGACGTGTCACGTCCGGTGCTTCCCTCCGGGCCAGGCGAAGGCCCGGGGGCAAGCCGCCCGCCAGGTCGTGGCCGCTGCCGATGGTTCCCGGTACGAGCAGGAGCCGTTCGCGCTGTCGCGCAGTACATTGAACGGGCAGAGTTCTGGAAATCGAACATCTGGTACTACCGATGACACATCTCACCAGCCCGCGCGAAGCAGGATCGGAACAGCCAGGACTGCGGCCGGGCTCGCTGACGGCCGGCAGGGCGACGGCGGTGCTGGACGAGCGAATGCGGATCGTCGGGTGGAGCCCAGAGGCCGAGGAGCTGTTCGGACACCGGCCATCCGAGGTGCTGGGACGGGCTTTCGACGCGGTCCTGGCGGACTCCGTGACGGGTGCCGGAATCCTCCCGGTCGACGGCGGCCCCGGGACGCCGGAATCAGCCGGCATAACCGGCATCCGGTCGGTGCGTCACCGCGACGGCCGCTCGATGCCCGTGGCACTGACCCTTGATCCGCTCGCGCACGGCACTGGCGGGGCGGCCTGGCTGGTGGTCGCGATGGGCATGGAACTGCTGAGGCAGCGGGCGATCGACCGTGCCGTGCTCGACGGGCTCTACCGTCAGTCACCGGTCGAACTGGTCGTCTACGACACCGACGCCCGCGTCCGGTGGATCAACACGGCCATCGAGAAGCAGTTCGGTCTGACGCTGCAGGACGTCGAGGGCCGGCTTGTACGCGACATCCTGCCGGAGGGAGTGCTGCTCACCGAGGACGGTCGCGTGGTGAAGGACGTCGAACAGCCCGTTCTTCAGGTGGTGCGCACCGGTGAGCCAGTGGTCGACGTCCGTTATCGCAGTCCTACTCGCCGCGACCCCCATCACGAGCGGGTCTGGTCCCTCTCCTACTTTCTTCTGCGGGACGACACCGGCCGCCCGGTCGGCGTCTGCGAGGCCGGCCTCGACATCACCGACCGCTATGTCACACGGGAGCGGCTGTCCCTGCTGAGCCGGGCGAGCGGCAGCATCGGCAGGACTCTTGACATGCGGCGTACCGCAGACGATCTGGTCCGGCTCGCGGTACCCGAGTTCGCCGACGCCGCCGTCGTGGACCTGCTGGAACCGGTCCTGCGTGGGGAGGAACCCCCGCTCACCAGCGGCCGCTCCGGCCCGGCGGATCTATGCGGGGTGGCCAGGCACGCTCACGGCGAGGCGTCGGACACGGTCGTGGACACCCCGGGGGCCCTGGACGACATACGACTGCGGTGCCTGGCCGACGCCGCGGCAGCAGCCGATCCGGCCATCGGCGCGCTCGCCATACCGCTGACAGCACGGGGCGCCGTCCTGGGCTCCGCGGTCTTCGTACGGATCGCGCCGCGCGATCCCTTCGACGCGGAGGAGATCGCACTCGCTGGGGAACTGGTCTCCCGGACCGCGGTCTGCGTGGACAACGCGCGACGGTACGCCCGGGAGCACGTCACCGCGCTGACGCTGCAACGCGAGCTGCTGCCGCACGCCCTGCCCCAGCCGGCCGGAGTGGAGATCGCCCACCGCTACCTGCCCGCGGCGGGGCCGGTCGGCGTCGGCGGCGACTGGTACGACGTCATCCCGCTGTCCGGAGCCCGGGTGGGTCTGGTGGTCGGTGACGTGGCGGGGCACGGCCTCAGCGCGGCCGCCACAATGGGACGGCTGCGCACCACGGTCGCCGCCCTCGCCGCGCTCGACCTCCCACCGGACGAACTGCTCGCCCGCATGGACGACCTGGTCGTACGGCCGGGCACATCTCAGCCGGTCCACGCCGAAGAGGAGATCGAGGACCAGGCGCTGGGTGTGACCTGCTTGTACGCCGTCTACGATCCGGTCTCGAGGATGTGCGTCCTGGCCCGCGCGGGTCATCCGCCCCCGGCACTGGTGATGCCCGAGGGTCAAGTTGAGCTCGTCGACCTGCCCAGCGGGCCGCCGTTGGGCGTGGGGGGCCTGCCTTTCGAAAGCGCCACCATCGAACTACCGGAGGACAGCACGCTGGTCCTGTTCACCGACGGACTCGTCGAGAGTCGAAAGCGGGACATCGACATCGGCCTTCGTGCCCTGTGCGACAGGCTCTCCGGCCAGGGCTCCCGCTCGCTGGAGGAAACATGCGACGCCGTCGTCGGCGGGCTGCTGGCCGGGCCGCCCGCCGACGATGCGGCTCTGCTCCTGGTTCGCGTCCACTCCCTCGCCGGGCATCTGGTGGCGACCTGGGACATCCCCGCCGATCCGGGCGAGGTCGCGCGGGCGAGGAGCCTCTCCTGCGAGCGGCTGGCCGAATGGGGCGTGCCGGACGAGACCGCCTTCGTCGTCGAACTCGTAGTCAGTGAACTGGTCACCAACGCCATCCGGTACGGCGCGTTCCCGATCCGCCTGCGGCTGATCCGGGAACGCGGGCTGATCGTCGAGGTATTCGACGGCGGCTATACCTCCCCGCACCTGCGACGCGCCAGCGCGGAGGACGAGGGCGGCCGAGGCCTGTTCCTCGTGGCACAGCTGACCGAACGCTGGGGT
This sequence comes from uncultured Streptomyces sp., assembly GCA_946480485.1. The sequence continues at coordinate 3,478 of CAMLJW010000259.1, forward strand.
ACGCGCTACACGCCGACAGGCAAGACGATCTGGACCGAAGTGCCGCTGACCCCGCCCGAGGCGCCGGATGCCTTCCCCGTCGACGCCTTCCCTCTCTGACCACACCCCCGGCCTTACGGGCGCATGTGTCAGGCCGTCCGGCTCGACGGCCGGTGTCCCCCGCGACAGCCGCTCCCCCGGCCAGGCTCGCCGCCGCGCCCGTACCGGTCGGGCTGCCGAACCGACGTAGAACGGCACACCGCGTGACCGCCATTTGAGCCGGAACGACTAGCGCAGCACGAACGGGTCGCCCACGGGGGCCGGGTCGGTGTTGACCCAGATCGCCTTGGACTGGGTGAACTCCGCGAACCCGTCCATGCCGTTGACCCTGCCGTAGCCGGACGCCTTGGTACCGCCGAACGGCATCGAGAAGTTCATGGCCCGGTAGGTGTTGATCCAGGCGGTCCCGGCGACCATCTGGCGGGCCACCCGATGTGCCCGCCCTAGGTCATTGGTCCAGATGCCGGCGGCGAGACCGAACTCGGTGGCGTTGGCGATCGCGACCGCTTCTTCCTCGGTGTCGAAGGTGGTCACGGCGAGTACCGGTCCGAAGAGTTCCTGCGAGAAGACATCCATCTTGGTGGTGACACCGCCGAGTACGGTCGGCGCGTAGAACCAGCCACCGCCCGGGGTGGGTCCGTCCGGGCCCCCGGCCAGCAGCTCGGCTCCCTGGTCCAGGGCGGCCGTGACGCCTGCCCGCACGCCCGTGAGGATCTTCTCCTGTGAGATCGGGCCCATCTCGGTCGACGGATCGGTCGGGTCACCGAGGGCGATCCGCCGTGCCCGCGCGGCGACCGCCGAGACCAGTTCGTCGGCGATGCTCTGGTGGACCAGCAGACGGGAGCCCGCGACACAGGTCTGGCCCGCCGCGGCGAAGATGCCGGCGATCACACCGTTGGCGACGTCCTCGACCCGTACATCAGGGAAGAAGATGTTGGCGGACTTGCCGCCGAGTTCGGTGACGACCGGCTTGAGGTGCTCGGCCGCGCGCCCGGTGACGATCCTGGCCGAGTCCGGCCCGCCAGTGAAGAAGATCTTGCGTACCAGCGGGTGCACGACCAGTGCGTCCCCGGCTTCGGCTCCGTAGCCGTGCACCACGTTCAGGCAGCCGTCGGGGAGACCGGCCTGCTTGGACAGTTCGGCCACACGGCCCAGGGACAGTGCGTTGACCTCCGGGGACTTCACCACCACGGTGTTGCCCGCGGCCAGACCCGGAGCGATGCTCATCGCGCCCAGCAGGACGGGTGAGTTGAACGCGGGGATGACGCCGATGACCCCGAATGGCTCACGCGTCGTGTAGGCCGTGACGTGGGGGGAGTCGAGAGGGATCGAGCGGCCCTCGTTGTGCAGTGCCAGCGTGGCGTAGTAGTGGAACCACGCCCGCATGCTCAGGTGCTGCCCCTTGACCTCGCGGATCACCTTGCCGGCGTCACGTGATTCGAGGGCGGCGAGTTCGTCGGCGTGGTCCGCGATGAGGTCGCCCATCCGCCAGAGGATCTCCGCCCGTCGCGAGGGGCCGAGGGCCCGCCAGGCCGGGTAGGCGTCGTTCGCGGCCTGAACCGCGGCTTCGACGTCCGCCGCGTCACCCCGGGCGATCTCCGCCCAGGGCCGCGTCGTCATCGGGTCGAGCGTGGGAAGATAGCGGGAGCCGGCCGGTGCGGTCGCCTTCCCGTTGATCCAGTGGTCCGCGCGCATGGGAGCCTTTCGGTTCAGGGCGCGGCGCCCTCCTCATCGCTTGTGACGAAGAAGCCCGCACCGGTGAGTGCGTCGACGGCCCGCTGGCCGTTGACGCTGAGGTGGTGTTCCATGGCCGACCGGACCGCTTCGGCGTCCCGGTCGCGAAGGGCGGCGATGATTGCGTCGTGCTCGTCCGCCGCGTTGCTCTGCCACCCGGGGATGATCACTCCGAAACGCACGTCCATCCCGTGTGACAGGGGCCGGAGTACCGAGCGCAGTCGGCGTGACGCGCCGACTCGGTTGATCCGGCTGTGGATCTCGTTGTTCAGTTCTTCCTGCCGGTTCGGGTCCTCGACCGTGCGCATGCGGTCGTTGAGCGCCTGCAGTTCGTCGATGTCCTGCTCTGTCATCAGCCTCGACGCACGCGCGGCGGCGATGCCCGAGATCTTTCCGTAGATCTCGTAGTGGTCGAGGACGTCGACGGGGTCGATTTCCTCCACGTAGTACCCGCGGCGGGGCACCGCGCGGACCAGCCCCTCCGCCGCGAGGGCGATGAGCGCCTCACGGACGGGGAGTTGGCTGACGTCGAGGTCGGCGGCCAGACCTGTGACGTCCAGCCGACTGCCCCTTCCCAGCTCGCCGACCATGATGCTGTTGCGGATCGCGTCGGCGACGTCCTCTCGCAGCACCCTGCGCGCCGGTCCCCGTGACTTGAGGTGCAGGTGTCCGTCCATGACTCCGCAATCTGGTCGTCCGCCATCGAAGGTTGCGATTTCTCGCGCCCTGGAGGCCGGATCGACCCCCCTGCGAGGCATGCTACCGTCGCGCTCACTTTGATACTTTATCGCATATCAAAGATGCAGGCCAGTCATCCGTCGCCTTCCGCCGATGAGCCGCCATGTCCACCTCACCTAGCCGGGTGCTCTCGCACACGTCCGGTCCCTGGCCCAGGTGCTGCGCGACGCCTCGGGCGCCGACCCCGGGCTTTCGGTGGAAGTGCGCGCGCGAACGCCGATGTCCGTAGGCCCGAGTCGCACCCGCCTCGCCGGAGCGTCCGCAAGCCCACCTCGACGCCACCGTCACCCCGAGAGCCTGACCGATAAATGATAAAGTATCGAAATGGGTATGGTGAGCGAGGGGAGTGAATCCGTGCTTTCGACGGAAGAGCGCGAGATCGTCAGAGTGGTCAGGCAGTTCGTCGACTCAGAGGTCAAGCCGGTGGCACACGATCTCGAAGCAGGCGACATCTACCCCGAGAAGCTCATCGAGGGCATGAAGGAACTCGGGATCTACGGACTGGCCGTGCCCGAGCCATGGGGTTTCGGACGGGTCAGCGCGGCCTGCTACGTCCTGGTCACCGAGGAGCTGTCGCGCGGCTGGATGAGCCTGTCCGGTGCCATGGGCGGTCACACGGTGGTCACCAAGTTGATCCTGGACTTCGGCACCCAGGAACAGAAGGACAAGTACCTGCCGCGGCTCGCCTCGGGCGAACTGCGCGCCACCATGGCGCTGACCGAGCCGGGCGGCGGATCGGACCTCCAGGCGATGCGTACGGTCGCGCGCGTCCAGGACGGCGAGTACGTCGTCAACGGATCCAAGATGTGGATCTCCAACGCCCGCCGCGCGGGCCTCGTCGCCCTCCTGTGTAAGACGGACCCGTCCGCCGAGCCGGCGCACAAGGGCATCTCCATCCTGCTGGTCGAGAAGGGTGAGGGCCTGACGGTCTCCAGGGATCTCCACAAACTCGGCTACAAGGGTGTGGAGACGTCGGAACTCGTCTTCGAGGACATGCGGGTTCCCGCTGGCGCCCTGCTCGGCACCGTGGAGGGTGAGGGCTTCGCGCAAATGATGCGCGGTCTGGAGATCGGCCGGCTGCAGGTGGCCGCACGTGCCCTGGGTGTGGGCCGGGCCGCGCTGGAGGACTCACTGCGCTACGCGCAGGAGAGGGAGTCGTTCGGGAAGCCGATCTGGAAGCACCAGGCCATCGGCAACTACCTCGCCGACATGGCCACCAGGCTCGAAGCCGCGCGGCAGCTGACCCTGTTCGCGGCCCGCCGCTACGACGACGGTGCCCGGGCGGACATGGAGGCCGGTATGGCCAAGCTGTTCGCCTCCGAGACGGCTATGGAGATCGCCCTCAACGCCGTGCGGATCCACGGCGGCTACGGGTATTCCTCGGAATTCGACGTCGAACGTTACTTCCGCGACGCCCCGCTGATGATCGTGGGCGAGGGCACAAACGAGATCCAGCGCAACGTGATCGTCAAGCAGCTCATCGGCCGCAACCCCGTCTCACGCTGAGCGTCGGGACACGGGAAGATCTCTTC
>CAMLJW010000260.1 GCA_946480485.1 uncultured Streptomyces sp.
CCAGTCACATCAAGATCATCTCACCCGTGACCAGCAGTTACGGGACAACCCTTAGAGCGTTGCGCAGATAGTTCTCCAAAGCCGGTGCGAACCAGGTGCGGCTGTCCGTTTCGTGATCCCATACGAAGATGTCATCCCGGTCCGGGGTGCGCACGAACGCGAACTGATCGCCGCCCCCGTTGTCACCGAAGAACATGAGGGCGTCGAACGGCATGTACAGGCTGCGGAACTGTTCGTTGCTGCGGAATGAGGAGTTTTCTTCCAGGATTTTCTCTGCCGTCCAGACGACCTCTGTTCCGAAGTCGGCTTCGATCCCGTCTGTCTCCAGCAGCAGTTCACGCAAGGGCCCCGGTAGCGTCTGGCCGAGCTGCTCCTCGATGGCGGTCAGGGCGCCAGGGGTTGCAGGGCCCCGCACCTCTACTTCTGGAAATTGTGAGGCGAGTTCGCGCCACATGTGACCCGTTCTCCGTTCCCTGGGGGTTATCTGATGCGGGGGCTGAACCAGTTTCCAAGCGTATCATCCACGTGAGTTACATGGTTGAGTACCTCTTGCCGCGTGGGATTGGGGTGAGCTCTGTAGAACTCATTCCAGGACACGCGGATTTCGCTGAGGTGAACTCTGCTGTTGATATCCCCCTTGGGGATTCCGCGTAGGTTTTCAAGGGAGTGGATTTCGTCGGCCGAGAACAATCCCGGGTACCGTCTGAGGACCTGCTGTTCGATGGCGTGGTGGACCACGACCTTGCCCTTGAGTTCCGGGTGTTCGTCGAAGAATGTCTGCTTGTACTTGTGGTTGGCTGTGCTGCCGACGGATGCTTCGTCGCGTGTGGGGATTTCCTTGCCGAGCGGGGTTGTCTGGTTGTCCTTGGCGTTCTTGGCTGCGTCCTCGCAGGGCGTGAGGCCCAGTGGATCGGCCCACAGGTGCGGATTGTGGACGTAGGACGACGGGTTGGGAGCGGGTGCCAGCCCCAGCGGGTCTGGGGAGAGGTAGCGGGCTGTTTCCGGGTCGTAGTGGCGGGCGTAGTTGTAGTGCAGGCCGGTTTCCGGGTCGAAGTACTGTCCTGGGAAACGCAGGGGGGTGTAGGTCGAGCTGTTGGTGGCCCATGCGGTGGTCCCCCACAGCGTGCTCCGTGTCTGCCAGGCGACATCGCCGTGCTCGTCGACGAGTGTGTTGGGTGTGCCGACGAGGTCGGTGATGATGGCGAAGAAGCGGGAGTCGATCTCGCTTTGCGGGGTGTCGCAGCTGGTGATTCTTTCGGTCTGGGTGATCGGATGCAGCCCGTGGTGGTCCCAGGTGAGCGTGACTGGATTAGGGACCTGCGCTGACACGGTGGTCTGTTCGCATAGTGTGGTGCCGTCCCAGGTGAAGTGGGTGTGTTCGAGGATGGTTTCGCCGTCGTCGGCCAGGCGGAGCTTTGCGGTGCGGCGGCCGAGAGGGTCGTAGGTGTAGCGCCACCGGGTCCCGTCTGGGGTGATTGCGGCGACCAGACGGTCCTCGGCATCCCATTCGTAGCGCCACGTGTCGGGTTTGCGGGACAACCGGGTCTTCTGTCTTAGGGTGATGCGGCCCAGGGAGTCGTGTTCGTAGCGGACCGTGCCGGCTGCGGTGATGCGGGTGCCGGTGTAGGCGCGGGGACCGGCGGCCTCGTGCCCGGGGTGGCTCGAGGGCCATGAGGCAAAGACCTGGTTCCCGGCCTCGTCGTAAGCGTACGTTTCGCTCCAATTGACTGCCCGCACAGCGGTGACGCGGCCAGCTGCGTCCAGGGTGATGCGGCGTGGGCCGGTGACGTGATCGCCGATGCCGACGACGTTGCCGTCGCCGCGATATGAGTAGGTACGCTGATGGATCGCCTGGCCATGGGCTCCCGCCGCAACGGTCTGGGCTGTGAGCCGTCCGGCTGCGTCGAACGCGTTGGTCCAGGTGAGGACACCGCCAATGCGGCGTGACGCTTCCCGGCCCGCGGCGTCGTAGTCGAATTCAATGCTGCGGCCCGCGGCGAGCATCTGGGTGGGTTGCCCTGCCGCGTCGTATTTCCAGCTGGTGGTGGCTCCGGTCGGGGTCGTGCGGCTGATTCGCCGGCCCCACTCGTCGTAGGTGTGGGTGAGAGTACGGCCGTTGACGGTTTCGGAGCGGAGGCGGCCGAAGCGATCGCGCAGCAGTGTCAGGGTGCACTCGGGACTGGTCGCCTGTGCCAGCTGGTCGGTGAGGTCATAGGCGTACTCGGTGATGTGGCCTTCGGCGTTTTTACGGGTCAGCTGCCCCAGGAAGTCCCGCTCGTATCGGATGGCCTGGCCCATCGCGTCGGTGCGGGATGCGAGGTTGCCTGCGGCGTCGTAGGTATAGGCGAGACGGCGGCCGTCGAAGTCGGTCTCGGCTGTCAGGTTGCCGACCGGATCGTACTCATAACTCCACTTCAAACCTTGAGGGTTGACGACGCTGGTCAGGCGCAGTTCCGTATCGTGACGGAACTCGTGGCGTGCTCCGTCTGGCCCCGTATGTGCAGCCAGCAAGTCGAAGTGGGTGTACTCGTACCGGGATACGCCGCCCAAGGGGTCGGTGTGGCTGGTGCAGTTTCCTTCACCGTCGTACGTCCAGGACTCCACCGAGCCGTCGGGCGCGACGTGGCGGGCAAGGTGGCCTTCGAGTGTCCACTCCAGGCGGCTCACGGCGCCGACCGGGTCCGTGACCGTGGTGAGCCTGCCAAATGCATCCCTCTCGTAGCGGGTCACCGCCCCTGCCGGGTCGGTAACTTCCGTGGGCAGGCCGGCAGGGTTGTTGGCGATGGTCGTGGTGCGGCCCATCGGGTCGGTAACCGACGTGAGCCGGCCTGCCTCGTCGTAGGCGTAGCGGGTGATTTGGCTGGGCGGACTGCTGATCGCCGTGCAGTTGCCTCGTTCGTCGTAGCTCTGCCGGATGACGGTGCCGTCAGGATCGACCACCTTCACGGGGAGTCCGAGCTGGTTGTACTCGGCGCGTGCCGTGCGTCCGTCGGGGCGGGTCACGGTGATGAGACGTCCGAGCGCGTCGTACTCCAACGTCAGCGTGTGGCCGAGCGGATCCGTGTGCTTGCGGAGACGGTTGTAGCGGTCGCGCACGAAGTAGGCGGCGGCGCCGAGCGGATCGATTCTGGCGATCACCTGCGCCCGTTCATTGATGACGAAACGGGTGTCGTGGCCGGACGAGTCGGTGATGATGGTCGTGCACTGCCCGGTCGCCGTGTCAGTGGGGCTGTAGGTGAAAACCGAACGCTGGTGTCCGGCCTCACCGGACTGGCGGGTGCAGCGATCCTGCTCATCGTAGGCGTAGGTAAAGGCCTGGTTGTTGGTGTCGGTCCAGGAAGTGATACGCCCCCTCTCGTCGTAGCCGAACCGTGTGGGCCGGCCGCAGGAGTTGGTGACTTCGGTCAGATGGCCTTCGTCGGAGTAGGCGTAGCGCAGCACCTCCTGGTCGGCTCCGTCCGGGCCCGCTCCGGCCAGGGAGAGCGCACGGACGCGTCCTCCCACGCAGGTAAGGGAGAGGCGGTAGCCGCCACTGTGTACGAGGGCGCGTGGAGCACCCTCGTCGTCGTACTCGAAAAGGGTCCAGTTCCCGTTGCGGTCGTCGATCTGCTCCAGCAGCGCGAGGTCGTCGCCGCTGTCCGCGAAGTACCACACGCGTCCGCTGTCCGGGTCGGTGAGCAGGTAGCCGGCGTCAGTACGATCCAGCGGCCAGCGCGTACTGCCGTGGGCGGGCAAAGTCGGTACACCCGGAGCCGGGTGAGGGTACGTCAGCAGCAGCCCGTCTTCGCCGACAAGGACGATTCCCTCCGAGTCGATCTCCAGGCGCTGGTCGATCGTCGAGGACCAGGAGGGGCCGAACCACCGGCCCGCACGGTAGGACGAAGCGAACTCACGCTTGAAAACGAGAGGCAGCACCGCAGGCAAGTTGACGTCGGTCTGGGAGAGCAGCACGCACCCCGTGGCAACATCCACCGGATCCTTTTCACAGGTCCGTTCACCCGGCTGCCGCGACGTGGCGTGCGGATTCTGTTCAGCCGCGTCGCGGGCCTCACGGCGCACGGCGTTCTCGGCCCCTTCCTCCAGGCCCTTCTTGAGCCCGAGCCGTAGCCCGCCTCGGGCCAGACCCGCGCCTTTGGTGCCGATGAGTTCGGGGATGAGGCGGCCGATGAATTCGGCAGGGTCCTTCTTGAAGCCGTCCACGGCCGCGGTCACGATCCGCTCCGGGTGCGCGGCGGTGGACACGAGCCCGGAGAGTGTCATGGAGACGTTCTGTGCGTACTCGGCCGGGTGCGTGAGGTTGTAGGGGTCGGTGGGGTTGAGGCCGCGGGCGAAGTTGAGCAGTCCGGCGGTGCCTTTGAGGGCGCCGCCGACGACGTGGGTGAGTTCGGTGTTGACGGCCTGGTAGCCGTCGACGAGGTTGTCGCCGAGGCGGTCCAGGGGCGGTGGTTCGGCGGGGGCGTGGGCGAGTGCGGCCCTGACCTTGGTCTGGGTGTCGGAGGCGGCTGTGTTGCGTTGTTTGCGGGCCTCGGTGAGGGTCTCGTGGGCCTTGTTGATGTCGGCTTTGCCGGGGTCCTGGAAAGGTTCCGGTTTCGGTCCCGGGTCCTCGTTCGCCTTGATCTTGGCGTTGTAGGCGTCGACGCGCATGTTGTACGCCTTCACGGCCTCGTCGGAGGTGTGCTTGCCCTTCTTGTAGAGGTCGATGGCGTCCTGCGCCTTGCCCTGGGCCCACTTGACGGTGTCGGCGTACGACTCCAGGGCGTTGGCGGCGGTGTCGCAGGCGTCCGCGGCCTGGGCCCATTTGGTGGGGTGGACGTCGAACTTCTCGCGGAAGGTGTCGCCGCCCTCGCCCTTCCAGCCGCCGGAGTCGACCTTCTTCATGCCCTGGCTGACATGGTCGAACGCGGTGTGGAAGTCCTTGAGGTGCTTGGCGCTCTCGCGGATCTTTTCTGGGTTGCCGTGGACGAGTTCGTTGGCTCGCTCGGTCTGGCCGAGTTGTTGTTCGCCGGGGGTGGCGCCGAGGTCGGAGGCGACGTCGTCGCCCCAGTCCTCGACGGCGTCGGCGGCGTCGTGCAGGCCGACGTGGTCCAGGCCGTCGCCGATCTTGTTGGTGCCCCAGTCGACCCCCTCGCCGAGCTTCTGCTTGCCGTAGTCGATGCCGTCTTCGACCTTGCCCAGGCCGTCGTTGACACCGTCCTTGATGCCGCCGCCGAGGTCCTTGAGGCCGTCGCCTATGTCTCCGAAGACGCCCATCAGCCCTCACCCTCGCCCTGGCCGGTGCCCTGCTGCTGTTGGGCGGCTTCGGCGGCTTGGGCGCGGGCTTCGGGGGAGGGACCGGAGGTGTCGTCGATCATCTGGTTGTACTCGGCGTCGGAGACGCCTGCGGCGTTGTGGAGGTTTTCGGGGTTGAGGCCCAGCGGTCCGACGGTGTGGGAGGTCATGACGTCGCGGCCCGCGTCCTTCCATCCCTGGGCACTGTTGGCCATCGCCTGGTCGAAGGACTCCTTGCTGTAGTCGGCGCCGCCGAAGGCACCGGAGGTGGCGATGTCGCCCCACCCCTGTTTGACGACCTCGTCCTCGGAGGCGTACGGGTTACCGATCGCCGCGTTGGTGACGACCTTGAAGGTGCCTTCGACGTACTGCTCGGTCTCGTCGTACGTGCCCGCGGCCAGGCCGGTCTTGACGGCGAACGCGTTGCCCTCGTCGACCAGCGAGCGCACACCCCACTCCCAGCGCTCGCAGAACGACTTGAAGTCGGCCGTCAGCCCCTCGTGACCGAGTTCCAGACCAGAGAGCGCGACGCCACCGAAGCCGCGGCCGGCCCCGGCCGTACCGACCGTGCCCAGTTCCTTCAGCTCACCGAGGGCCTCGGTCAGTCCCTTGGCGATCAGGCCGAGCCCGCCGGCGTTCAGGTCCTTGCCACCACCGGTCATGTCGCGTTCCCCTCCTCGCGGTCTACGCCCTCCTCGCGATCCACGGACGCCTCCTCGGGCACGATGCCGCGCACCGGCGGGAAGACCATGCCGTCCTCGCCGTCCGCGCAGTCCAGGGCCACCCCGCACGGCACCCCGGCCGCCGGCACCGCCACGTCGAGCAGCCGGGCACCGAGGATCGTCCGGTAGGTCCACTCGCGCCGGTACTCGCCGCGGGCCTGCGCGTAGCGGGCCAGGGCCTGCTCGTCGGAGAACGCGAGGACGAACCGGATACCGCCCAAGTCCGCGGTCAGCAGGCCGCGTTCGTCATCCGGGCCAGGCCCGTCCCCGAGCGGCACCAAAACCGCAGTACGCCGGAACTCTCCCAGCAACGCCGCGAACTCCCGCCGACGCACGGCCACTTCGGCTTCTTCGGGCGCGGGAACCGGCGAGGGCTCCTGAACGGGCTCCTGCTCGACCGGCTCCGGACGCTTCTGCGAAGACGTCACCGGCACCGGCGCGGCAGGCCGGTCCACCATCTCCGCGTAGTCCGAAAGCCGTGACCTGGGAATCTTGCTCTGCGGTGGCATGGCCGCCCCGCCCCCGTGCTCAGACATACGGCCATCTTCACCACCGCATTCAGAGGAAACAACACCGCCCCGTCACACCCTTGTCCCAGTGGCTCACCGCAGGCGTGCGCTGAGCTCCCCCGTCGCTCCTGTGCATCCCTCGGCATTGCCCGTCAACATGCGCATCCGCATCAACGGGCGGAACGTCACCAACGAGGCGCACCCGTACACGGTGCTGTGGACAGTCACCCGTGTCTATCAGTCCGCCGTCCGCACGATCCAGCGTCACCACGTCCCGAGCCTGCGCGGCATCGAAGCCGAAGGCCTGCATGCCCAGCTTGTCGACGTCGTGCTGCCGTACGCCAACCAGGCGTGGGAAGACGTCCCAAAACCTGCAGGAAGGCGTCGTCCGCTTCGATCACGACCACCACCTGAAGATCTCGACGACGCCGATGCCCGCCTCGCCTACGTCGCCGTCACCCGCGCCCGCCACCGACTCGACATCGGCGGCCTGGGCTGGATCAACCAGCATGCCGCGGCCACCCGGCGGGACACATCCGCGCCCGCACCGTGGCCGGCAACGAGCAGGAGCACAACGCCCTCCACCTCCAGCAGGCGGGCGCCGCGATCGCCCTGGTCAAGGAGGCGGTCACCGCCGAGGGACTTCGCGCGGCAGTCTCCTCGATCCTCACCGCGCCCGAGAGGCGTGAGCAGATGGCGCATCAGGCTCGGGCCGCGGGCCGGCTGGACGCGGTGGACCGCCTGGCAGACGTTCTTCTGAGTGTGGCCGTCTGACGGGCTTTCGATTCTGCGGCAAGTTACGTGTCCTGCCTGGGTCACCTCGTAACAAGGCTGGCGCTCGGGGTGAGGATTCATGCAAATGGCGGTTGAGTATGGGTACTCATGCTGGCCGCGCGGTGTCTGGCGCACGATGCTGCGCATGAGACAGCAACGCAACCACCTCAGACGGCACCACAAGATC
>CAMLJW010000261.1 GCA_946480485.1 uncultured Streptomyces sp.
CACGGCGTCCCGTTCTGCGCGATGGCCCGGAGCCCCGAACGGCGTGCCGAGTGGCGGGCCGAGGGCGTCACGGCGTTCGTACTCGGCGAGGCGAGCGACCTCGCGGCGACGGCCCTGCGCAGCCACCTGCCGGACTCGGGGACCAAGGGACGTGGTACGGCTTGAACGGGAGGACCCGAGTCCGCTACGACTTGCGGCCCACTCCGCCGTAGGCGTCGACCGTCAAGACCTCGGACTCCGGACGCCACTCGGTGACCTGGACGACCCCGGGCTCGGTCGGCTCCAGCCCGTCGAAGAAGCCGGCGACCTCCTCCACACTGCGCGGGTAGTACGGAACGGCCCCGCTCTCGTTGTACGCCGCCGACGCGGCCATCATGGCCTCGCTGGTGGCGCTGCCGTCGCTGATCACCAGGTAACTGCCGGACGGCAGACCGGCCATCAGGCGCGAGACCAGATCCCGGGCCTGGTGGTAATCGGCCACGTGACCAAGGGTGTTGAGGATCATCAGGGCGACGGGCTGTGAGAAGTCCAGCGTGCTCGCCGCCGCCTTGAGGATCTCCTCGGGCTCGTGGAAGTCGGCGTCGATGTACGCCGTCACGCCCTCGGGCGTGCTGGTGAGCAGGGCGCGGGCGTGGGCGAGCACCATCGGGTCGTTGTCGACGTAGACGATCCGCGCGTCCGGCGCCACGCGCTGGGCCACCTCGTGGGTGTTGTCGGCGGTCGGCAGGCCCGTGCCGATGTCGAGGAACTGCCGGATACCCTGCTCGCCGGCCAGGTGGCGGACGACGCGGCCGAGGAACAGGCGGCTCGTGCGCGCCACGTCGACGAGGCCGGGGAAGATCTCCTTGATCTGGTCCCCGATCTCGCGGTCCACCTCGTAGTTGTCCTTGCCGCCCACGAAGTAGTTCCAGAAACGCGCGGAATGCGGCTTGCTCGTGTCGATCCGGGCACGTATGTCGGCAGCCGCGGCGAGCTGGGGGTCTTGGTCTGACACGAGAGTGCCTCCTGCGCGTGGATGTTCGGTAACCGGGCACCAACCTAGTCGAACAACCGAGCTCCTCGCACAGGTTGTGCGGATGTGAACTCCCCTGCGGAACAGGGGATTTGGCCATCGCCGACGCGCTGGAGGCCGGGTGGATCGCCGATGCCTGCACGCCCTCCCCGCGCGAGCACCGCACGGTGATCGAGGAGGTACGCGGCGCGTGACGGCACAGCCGTGACGGCCACAGGGCCGCCGCCGTACGAGACGGCGGCGGCCCTGAGCTGAGAGCGTCCGGGTCAGTGGTCGATGTCAGCGGTGGACATCAGCGGTCAGTCATCGAGGTCAGCGGTCGAGGTCGCGGTAGAGCGCGGGGCGTTCGGCGAGTTGGACCGTGATCCGGCCACCCTCGGCCTGGGCGCGCACGCCCGCCTCGCAGACCGCGGCGGCGGCATAGCCGTCCCAGGAGCTGGCGCCGATGACCTCGCCGCGCCGGGAGGCGTCCACCCACGCCTGCACCTCACGGTCGTACGCGTCCTCGAAACGCGCCAGGTAGTCCTGGGCGATGGTGCCACCCCAGCGGCCTGCCATGTTGGTGACCAGGGAGTACGCGTCGCCGACCCGGGCGGTGCCGCGCTCGCAGACCACCTCGGCCTGCACCTGGTAGCCGAAGCCGCAGTTCCCGATGATCTCGGTGTCCACGATGACGCCGCCCTCGGTCTCGAAGAGCACGAGCTGCGGGTCGTCCAGGCCGGTGGGCGCGGCGCTGGTCGGGGCGGCCCGCAGTACGGTGACGGCCGTGATCTCCTGGCCGAGCAGCCAGCGGGTCACGTCCATCTCGTGGACCACCGAGTCGTTGATGAGCATCTCGTTGGTGAACCCGGCCGGAGTCGCCGCGTTCCGGTGCCGGTTGTGCAGCATCAGCGGTCGGCCCAACTGCCCGGTGCCGAGGAGCGTCTTGAGCTTCACGTACTCGGCGTCGTACCGGCGCATGAAGCCCACCTGTACCCGGCGGTGGCCGAGCTTCTGCTCGGCCTCCAGGACGCGCAGCGCGGAGGCGGAGTCCGGGGTGAGCGGCTTCTCGCACAGGACGGGCAGGTCGTGCTCGAAGGCCGCAAGCAGCGCCGCCTCATGGGCGGGGCCGGGGGAGGCGATCAGCACGGCGTCCACGTCTTGTGCCGCCATGGCAGCAGCGGGGTCGGTGAACGCGGTGCAGCCGTCGATGCCGACGGCGAGACGCGTGGCCCGTTCGGCGTCGAGATCCACCACCGCGGCCACCCGGGCCCCGCTGGTCACCTCGTTGATACGGCGCACATGGTCGGCTCCCATCTTGCCGGTCCCGACGACGGCCACCCCGAGGGTTCGGCGCTGGGTCATGGGCTGGTTCCCTTCTCAGGTCTTGCAGGTGCGGAGGAACTCATGGGGACGTCCCGTCGGAAGCCACGACGGGTGCCTGGAGGTCCTTTTCCTCGGGGAGCTCCTCCACGTCCACGCCCCGGACCTGTGCCAACTCGTGCTTGAGTGTGGCCAGTTCGGCACCGCCCGCCATGTGGTTGGTGAGCTCTTCCAGGCCGACCTCGCTGCGGGCGGCGCTGAGCTCCATGGTGCCGAGCCGCAGCACGCTGAAGTGGTCGCCGACCATGTAGGCGTGGTGCGGGTTGTGGGTGATGAAGATAACGCCGAGGCCGCGGTCGCGAGCGGCGGCGATGTACTTCAGCACGACGCCGGACTGCTTGACGCCGAGTGCGGCGGTGGGCTCGTCCAGGATCAGCACCCGGGCGCCGAAGTAGACGGCGCGGGCGATGGCCACGGACTGGCGCTGGCCGCCGGAGAGCGTGCCGATGGGCTGGTCGAGGTCGTCGAGGACGATGCCCATGTTGCGCAGTTCGTCGTCCGCGGTCCTCTTCATGCGGTCGATGTCGAGGCGGCGGATCGGCCGGCGTCCCCTGGTCATCTCGGAGCCGAGGAAGAAGTTCCGCCACACCGGCATCAGGGGCACGGTGGCCAGGTCCTGGTAGACGGTGGCGATACCGCGGTCCAGGGCCTCGCGCGGGCTGGTGAAGCGCACCGGTCCACCGTCGACGAGGAACTGGCCCTCGGTGTGCTGGTGCAGGCCGGAGATGATTTTGATCAGAGTGGACTTGCCGGCGCCGTTGTCGCCCAGCACACAGGTCACCCGGCCCGGACGGACGGCCAGGTCGACGCCGTGCAGGGCACGGATGTTGCCGTACGATTTGCCGGCGCCGCGCAGTTCGACGATGGGCTTGCCGTCCTGGGGGGCGGCGTCTTCGACGGGGGCCCCGTTGGGCGTGGATCCGTTGGTTGTCATGGGATCAGATCACCTCCGGGTCGCCGCGCGGCGGACCCACAGATTGACGAGGGTGGCGCCGAGCAGCATCACGCCGAGGAAGGCCTTGAACCAGTCGGGGTTCCAGCCGGCGTAGACGATGCCCTGGTTCACCATGCCGAACATGAAGGCGCCGAAGACGGGGCCGATCGCGGAGCCGTAGCCCCCGGTCAGCAGACAGCCGCCGATCACCGCCGCGGCGATGTAGATGAGCTCCTGTCCGACGCCCTCGCCGGACTGCACGGTGTTGAAGGCGAACAGCTGGTGCATGCCGACGAACCAGGCGCCGAAGCCCACGGCCATGAACAGTGTGATCTTGGTGAAGGCCACCGGCACGCCGACCGCGCGGGCGCTGGCCTTGTTGCCGCCCACCGCGAAGACCCAGTTGCCGTACTTGGTGCGCAGCAGCACCCACGTGGCCAGCGCCGCGAAGGCCAGCCACCACAGGATGGTGGCCTTCACCTGGACGCCGCCGACGGTGAAGGACGAGGAGAAGACCGCCTTCGCCTGGTCGAAGCCGTCCATGTCGCTGATGTCGTCGGTCGCGACGTTGCCGGTGACCAGCTTGGTGATCGCGAGGTTGCAGCCCTGCACCATCAGGAACGTGCCGAGGGTGACCAGGAAGCTGGGCAGTCCCGTGCGCATGATCATCCAGCCGTTGAACGCGCCGATCGCGAGCGACACCACGAGCGCGGCGATCACGCCCACCCAGACGTTCATGGTCAGCTGGTAGCTGACCATACTCGCGGTCAGCGCCGAGGTGAGCACGGCGACGCCGGACGAGAGGTCGAACTCGCCGCCGATCATCAGCAGGGCCACGGGCAGGGCCATGATGCCGATGGTCGACGACTGGTAGAGGATCGTGGCCATGGCGTCGGCCTGGCGCAAGGGCGGCGCCATGACGAAGAAGAAGACGAACACCGCGGCGGCACCGATGAAGACGCCGACCTCGGGCCGGGCGAGCAGCCTGAGCCACAGGGGGTGCTTCGCGGTCCGGCCGTCCCTCTGCTTGGCGCCGGGCGCCGGTGGTGAGGTCACCGCCGGCGCAGTCTGCTGGGTCATATGATCACCGGGTCCCCTTCGCGGCGAACTCGGCGATCGTGTCGACGTTGCTCTTGTCGACGAACGCCGGTCCGGTCAGGACCGGTTCCTCACCGCCGCCGCTGTAGTTGCCGTTGGTCTTGTAGAGCCACAGCGAGTCGATCGAGAGGTAGCCCTGCAGGTAGGGCTGCTGGTCGACGGCGAACTCGATGTCCCCCTTCTCGATCGCGCTGGTCAGGTCCTTGTTGAGGTCGAAGGTGGCGACCCTGGCCTTGCTGCCCGCGTCGGCGACGGACTGCACCGCGGTCAGCGCGTACGGAGCGCCGAGCGTGACCACCTCGTCGATGGAGCTGTCCTGCTTGAGCTTGGCGGTGATGGTCGACTTCACCGACGGCATGTCGGTGCCCTTGACGTAAAGGTTCTCCGTCTTGCCCTCGAAGGTCCTCTTCACACCCGCGCACCGCGCCTCAAGCCCGACGTGGCCCTGTTCCTGGACCACGCAGACGGCGTGCTTCGCCCCGGTCTCGTTGAGCCTCTTGCCGAGGGCCTGACCCGCCACGCCCTCGTCCTGGCCGAAGTACCCCAGCAGACCCATGCTCTTCCAGTTGTTCACACCGGAGTTGAGGCCGACCACGGGTATGCCGGCCTTCTCGGCCTTCGCCACCACGTCCTTCATGGCGTCCGGCTTGGCCAGCGTGACCGCGATGCCGTCGACCTTCTGGTCGATCGCGTTCTGGACGAGGGTGGCCTGGTCGGCCGCGTTGGGGTTGCTGGTGTAGATCAGCTTGACGTTGTCCTTGGCGGCGGCCGCCTCGGCGCCCTTGCGGACGATGTCCCAGAATGTGTCGCCGCGGGCTTGGTGGGTGACCAACGCGAGGGTGATGCGGGGCGTGTTGGCCTTGCCCGCGGCAGCGCTCCCGCCGCCCTCCTCGGACTCCTTGCCGCCGGAGCCGCTGGAGCAGCCGGTGACGATCAACGCCGTCGCGGCGGCAGCGGCCACCAGGACGGGAAATCTGAGGGAGCGGGGGCGAGACATACGATCCATCTTTCCGGCACCTCACTGTGCTGCAGGGGAAAGGGAACGGGGACACGGGCAGGCGTGGGCCCGGACCCTGGGGGCGGCCCGGCGCGGACACGTCGGGCCATGTGCCATTCAACTCGGTTGTGTTGTTGGCACGGGATGAAAGTACCTGACGGCCTCTTCTGTCAATACTTTGTCTAGACATCATTCCACAGTGACCGTTCGAATGTGCGAATGTAAGTACAAAGTATTGACAGGGCTCCCTGGTGAGACTTACACCTGAAGACATACCGGTCCCCGGCAGCCCGCATCCCACGGCTGTCCGCATCACAGCACGAGGAGCGAGGCGCATGACCGAGTCCTTCGACCTGATCACTATGGGCCGCATCGGCGTCGACCTTTACCCCCTGCAGACCGGTGTGCCCCTCACCCGCGTCGAAACCTTCGGGAAGTTCCTCGGCGGGTCGGCGGCGAACGTCGCCGTGGCCGCCGCGCGTCTGGGCCGCTCCACCGCGGTCGTCACCCGCACCGGAAACGACCCGTTCGGCGCGTATCTGCACACGGCACTGGGGGAGTTCGGGGTCGACGACCGCTGGGTCAGCCCGGTCGACGCCCACCCGACCCCCGTCACCTTCTGCGAGATCTTCCCGCCGGACGACTTTCCGCTGTACTTCTACCGGCAGCCCAAGGCGCCCGACCTGGAGATACGCACCGAGGAGCTCGACTTCTCCGCCATCCGGGCCGCCCGCATCTTCTGGATCACCGGGACCGGACTGAGCGAGGAACCCAGCCGCTCGGCCACCCTCGCCGCCCTCAAGGCACGCGACAAGTCGGGCATCACCGTCTTTGACCTCGACTGGCGCCCCATGTTCTGGAAGGACCCGGCCCAGGCTCGCCCGTACTACACCGAAGCCCTGCGCCACGCCACGGTCGCCGTCGGCAACCTCGACGAGTGCGAGGTCGCCACCGGCGTGCGCGAACCGCACGCCTGCGCCCAGGCGCTGCTCGACGCGGGCGTGCAACTCGCCGTGGTCAAGCAGGGCCCCAAGGGCGTCCTCGCCGTCCACCGCGACGGCACCACCGCCGAGGTCCCGCCGGTGCCCGTGGAGGTGGTCAACGGCCTCGGCGCGGGCGACGCCTTCGGCGGTTCGCTCTGCCACGGGCTGCTCGCCGGCTGGGAGCTGCACAAGACCATGCGGTACGCCAACGCGGCCGGAGCCATCGTCGCCTCCCGCCTCGCCTGCTCCTCCGCGATGCCGACCGCGACCGAGGTCGAGGATCTCGTCGCCTCCCGAGGCTGACCCCGACGACGCTTGAACGGAGCCGTCCCTTGAGCATCACCATCCCGGACCTCGTCACGGTGCGCGCCCGGCACCCGGAGGTCATCGCAGAAGCGGCCGCCCGCCGCAGTCGCCGCCCGCTCGTCGGTGACAGCGGCCGCCTCATGATCGTGGCCGCCGACCATCCGGCACGCGGCGCCCTCGGCGTCGGCGACCGCCGTCTGGCCATGGCCAACCGGGCCGAACTGCTGGAGCGGCTCTGCATCGCGCTGTCCCGGCCCGGCGTGGACGGGGTGCTCGCCACCGCCGACATCCTGGAGGACCTGCTCCTCCTCGGTGCCCTGGAGGACAAGGTGGTCATGGGCTCGATGAACCGCGGGGGCCTGGCCGGCGCCGCCTTCGAGATGGACGACCGCTTCACCGGACACCGCGCCGAGGACATCGCCCGGCTGAACTTCGACGCTGGCAAACTCCTGCTGCGCATCGACTACGACGACCCCGGCTCGCTGGCGACCCTGGAGTCCACCGCCCGGGCCATCGACGCCATGGCCGAGCGCCGACTCCCGGTGTTCGTCGAGCCGTTCATCTCCCGACGCGTCGAGGGGACGGTGCGCAACGACCTGTCCGCCGAGGCCGTAACCCGCTCCATGGCCATCACCTCCGGCCTGGGCGGCACCTCCGCCTACACCTGGCTGAAGCTGCCCGTCACCCGCGACCCGGACGACATGGCCGCCGCCATGGAGACCTCCACCCTGCCCGTCGTACTGCTGGGCG